>DAHXOV010000121.1 GCA_027364695.1 bacterium | reverse complement strand
GTATCTGTGAGTACGCCTTGTTTTCTTAATAATGTTTCTGTTATTAAGTAGGGAGCATCTAAGTTCCAATAGGCTGTTCTGTAATTTTTAATGCCCCATTTATCAATGATATCATCGCTTATTCTGGGGCCTATTTGTTGGTTCATGATTTTATTTTTTGCAAAAATACATAATTTTATTACAATAGAATTCAAAATTTCTTATCTTTTTATTTTTTGTTTTATTATGCCGATGATGATGGGAAGCACAGAAATGAAGATAATAGCGAAAATGACTTTCTCAAAATTGTTTTTGATGATAGGAATGTTGCCAAAAAAGTAGCCGGCAAGTGTAATGGAACTCACCCAAAGGATAGCTCCTGATATACAAAATGCGATGTATTTTGGATAAGTCATTCTTCCTAATCCCGCAGCAAATGGAGCAAAGGTACGGACAATTGGCACAAATCGGGCAATGATGATGGTTTTTCCACCATGTTTTTCATAGAATTGGTGTGTTTTTTCCAAATATTGTCTTTTAATTATTTTTCGCAGATAAGGTATGTCAAATACTTTTTCACCTACGAATTTTCCTACAAAATAATTGACATTATCGCCAATAAAAGCAGCGATTATCAATAAGGGAATAAGTATTTTAATATCCAGAATACCCATAGATGCGGTCAGCATACCTGCTGCAAATAATAATGAATCACCGGGTAAAAAAGGGGTAGCGACTAAACCTGTTTCACAAAATATAATGAGTGCTAAAATGAAGTAGGTGCTGCTTTGGTATTCTGTAAGAATATCAGATAAATTTTTGTCTAAGTGTAAAAAGAAATCGAGAATGGAATGCATATAGTAAAATAGCCTGATTACAATTTTTAAAATGTTCTACACACCAATCAGTTTGTTGATGGCATTATTGATTCTTTGTTCTATTTTTTGAATACCCAGTATCTCTAATATATTTGCTAAAGAGGGACCTGATGCATGCCCCGTAACGATTACTCTTAACAATGGATAATCTATTTTCTCTTTTTGTTGAGCAAATGTTTCAAAGGTATGATGAATATTTTCTGCTGTAAATGGATGGGTATTTTGAAGTTCTGTAAGTAGTTGCTCTATCATTTTTTTACTTTCAGGGGTCCATTTCTTTTGAATTATTTTCTCGTCATAAACAGAGGGCTCAATGAACAGGTATTTCCCCATTTCCCATATATCTTTTACGAAGTGGGCTTTTTCTTTTATCAATTCACACACTTGTGCGGTATATTCCTGACTTAGATCAATGTTGTTTTCTTTTAATATTGGTTCTAACATTTTTGCTAATTCATATTTATCTTTTTTTCTTAAGTATTGTTGATTGAACCATTTTGTTTTTTCAGGATCAAATTTGGCGCCTGCTTTATGTACTTTTTCTAAGGAAAACATTTGTATCATCTCACCTTTTGATAGTATTTCTTGGTTGTTTCCAGGATTCCATCCAAGCAAAACAAGCATGTTGATAAAGGCTTCGGGAAAGAAGCCAATTTCTCTATATCCTATATAACGTTCGCCTGTTCTTTCATCGTGCCAATTAAGGGGGAACATCGGTAAACCGGAGGTATCTCGTTTAGATAATTTTCCTTTACCATCTGGTTTTAGAATTAAAGGAAGATGAGCCATTTGTGGCATTTCTTTTTCAAGTCCGAGATATTTGTATATCAGAACATGAGCAGGGGCACTGGGCAGCCATTCTTCACCACGAATGACATGGCTTATTTTCATTTCAATATCATCTACAATATGTGCTAAATGGTAGGTAGGCATACCATCAGATTTTAATAGTACTTTATCGTCTATGGCAGATGAATTTACTAGCATCCATCCACGAATGATGTCAAGGAATCTTATTTCTTCATTGCGGGGGACTTTCAATCGAATGACATAAGAGGTGCCACTGTTTAGCATTTTTTTTACTTCATCACCACTTAATGTAAGTGAGTTACGCATATTCATTCTGGTGATGTGGTTATATTGAGGTGATATTACTTTTGCGGCTTCTAATTTTTTTCTCATAGCGTCTAATTCTTCTTCTGTATCAAAAGCATAATAGGCACTCCCTGCCGCTATTAGTTTCTCGGCATATTTTTGATAGATACCGAGTTGTTTTCTTTCGCTTTGGCGGTAAGGGGCGTATGCGCCATCACCAAAGCCTACTCCTTCGTTAGGTTCTATTCCTGCCCATTTCAATGCTTCAATGATGTATTCTTCTGCTCCTTTGACATATCTTGTTTGGTCGGTGTCTTCTATTCTTAATATAAAATCTCCTTGATGTTTTTTGGCAAGCAAGTAGTTAAATAGGGCGGTTCTTACGCCTCCAATATGTAACCCTCCTGTTGGACTTGGTGCAAATCTTACCCTTACTTTTTTTTCTACATTCATAGATTAGTAGTATTCAAATTTTAGTTTAATAATTCTGATATTTTTATTTTCAAATGTTCTGATGAGAATGGATTTTAGTTGATTATTTTCGTCGTAAATGTATTGATATTCTTTTAATGCCTGGTTATTTTTGAAGTGATTTTCAGAGAATAATCTTTTTTTGTCGTCGTAATTGAATTGTATTTGATAGATTTCAGTTTGTCCATAGTCAATGATCATATTTGCTTTTGAAATTGTATTGTTGTCGTTGTATTCAAATGTTTTTTTGATTTTCCCATTTGCTACTGTCAATTGCTCTGTTATTTCGTATATTTGTTGATCTTCGTTTTTGTATATGAATTTTTCCTTATAAGGCAGTTTTTCGTTGTTGTAATATACTTGTTTAATTTGTCTCCCATAATCATAAGAAGCAATGCTATCAGAGGCTTTGAGAAGCATTTTGTCTAATATCTGATTGCCTGTGGACAGGGTTCTATATGTTTCAACATATTTTTCTTCTTTGCAAATCCATTTTCCATATATTCTGTAATAGTCTGCTTCAGTGTAATGATTGGGCCATTTGCGCCGTTCAATGAATAAATTTTTTTGATACACATATTCTGTAGAGATGGTATCGTATTCATAAAATTCTTTGGTGATAGTAGCTTTGTTTTTTTTACGATGGGTTTCATATTGAATAATTTTCCTTACTGATGTATGATACTGTCTCTTTAATTGTCCTGCTGTATCAAATTCATATACTTCTATAAGATTTTTATCTTCTGCTTCCTGCCAATCCTTTTTATCAATGATGTTAAAAATGATACTTTTTATTTTGTATTGATAAATGTATGACTGGTTAAATACGGGGAATTTTTCAAATAAGTACTCGGGTTTTAAGATAAGAAGCTGGGCACTAGTTTTTAATGTAACGAGCAAGTTGAAAGTTAGTAATATCCTCAATAGGTTCATAACAAGTGGAATGCCGACAAACATATAGAAAAGTTTTTGCAGGATAAAACCTGTTCCTGAATATATTGAAATCACTATTATTAGAGGTGGTATAAATCTGGTTCATATTCCATATTTGTGAATATATTTTACTCAGTGTATCACTTGCATCTTTACCCACAATGTTTATTTCCAGATCATCGCAACAGATTTGATTCAAAATCAATTGAGCATAAGATGCTGCGTGATGGCGGGCCTGATAAAATAAATGATAGCTGCGGTCAAAAACCTTTTTTGCTATGGTTTGATAGTGTTGATTATTATTTAAATGAGACAGGTACAATAAATTACTAATCATTTGGGCGTTGGCAGATGGAAGAACATCGTCATATAACTCAATACTCTGTTGGATGAAATGTTTAGGACTATTGTAATAAAAGAGGTGATGAGAGGAGGAATAAAATTCTTCAATTGCTTGATCTGTAAGATGTATAGCTGTGTTTAAATACTTTGTATCAGCGGTTATTTTAGCTAATGTAATAAGTGCATGGATTAGAAAAGCGTAATCATCAAGATAAGCAGGTATTTTTATTTGAGAATGATGATATATTCTGTATAGTGATGAGTGAATAAGTACTTTATTCAGTAAGGCAGACAGGGTATTTTCGGCTATTTTGAGGTATGATTGATTCTTCAGAACTATGCTTGCTATGGTTAAAGCATTGATCATTAAGGCATTCCATGAGGTGATGATTTTAGTATCTGTCAAGGGATGAATTCTTTTTTTTCTGTATAGGAATAATTTTTGTGTCCACTGGTCTATTTTACTTATCCATTCAGTTTGATTTTGTTTGAATAATGAAATATTAATAGTTAATACCCATTTATCATGTTCCCAATATCCAAAGTGATTATGGAGGTTAAATATCTCTGCGAATTCCTTGTATTCGTGTTGTAATATAGTTTTCAATTCGTCTGTGGTCCATACATAAAATTTTCCTTCTTCATTTTCACTGTCTGCGTCCCATGCAGAGTAAAATAAGTTTTCATCTGATAAAAAATCTCTCAAAGCAAACTGTATATTTTTTTCTATTATCCATTTAATTTCTTCTTCTTTTGAAGACATATAATAAATCGTTAATAATTCTATCATTTGAGCGTTGTCGTACAGCATTTTTTCAAAGTGTGGAATTTTCCAATACTTGTCGGTGCTGTATCTGTAGAACCCGCCACCAACATGATCAAACAGTCCTCCTAAAATAATGTGACACAAACTTTTTTTCACATGTTCTTTTATTTCATTATCTTCTTTGAATTGAAGGTAATTAAAAAAGAATTTGTAATTGACGGGCATTACAAACTTTGGGGTGTATTGATGTCCGCCCCATTCTTTATCAAATACTTTCTTCCATTCATTTAAACTTGATTCTAGTTGGTGGCTATTGAGATCTTGTTTTTTATTTTCGTTTTCTAATAATGCCAGTTCAGATTGTTTTATTCCTTGATGTATGTTTTCTGCATATTCTATTAGTTTATTTTTTTCGTGAATGTATAAATGATGAATTTTTTCTATTAATTCTAGCCATTTTAATTTTGGCAAATAAGTAAGTGCATAAAATGCTTTTTGAGTGGGTAATACAAATGCGTTGAGTGGCCATCCTCCATGTCCTGTGAGTACTTGCAGAGCATTCATGTAATATTTATCCACATCGGGCAGTTCTTCTCTATCTACTTTTACACAAATAAAGTATTTGTTCATTACTTCTGCTATCTCTTTGTCTTCAAAGCACTGGTGAGCCATCACGTGGCACCAATGACAGGTGCTGTACCCTATACTGATAATCAGTGGCTTGTCTTCATTTTTTGCGATTTCAAACACTTTCTCTGAGAAAGGATACCAATATACAGGTTGATGCGCATGTTGTAGCAGATAGGGACTTGTCTCGTTTATTAATTTGTTGGACATATACTTTATTTACACTACAAAATAAATGATTAGTTTTGAGCCCTCAAATTAAATTTATTTTATGAAAAGAATATGGTGGATAATTATTGGTGGGCTTATCGTTACGGTGTTAATTGTAATTCTAAAAATTGCATTTTCAGATGATGCCATAGAAGTAGTTATAGAACAAGTAAAGAAAAGGAATATTGTGGAGAGTGTAACTGGTAGTGGTAAAATACAACCTGAAACAGAATTAAAAATCACTTCTGATGTAAGTGGTGAAATGGTTGAAATATTGGTGAAAGAAGGGGATAGGGTGCACAAAGGGCAATTATTATGTCGAATCAAGCCCGATATTTATCAAAGCGTTTTAGATAGAACATTGGCCCAAATCAATGCAAGCAAGGCGCAATTGGAACAGGCAAAAGCACAATTAGAACAAGCAAAAGCCAACTTTGTCAATGTGCAAGCGTTGTATGAGAGAAATAAAAAATTGTACGAACAAAAAGTCATTTCGCTTCAGGAATATCAGAATTTTGAGTCTCAGTATCATTCTGCTCTTGCCAACATCAAAGGATTGGAGGAGAATATCAAATCATCAGAATTTAATATCAAAAGTATAGAAGCATCTTACAATGAAGCAAAGTCCAATCTGGAAAAAACATATATCTACTCGCCCGTAGATGCTACTGTTTCAAAACTCAATATAGAAATAGGAGAAAGAGTACAAGGTATATCAGGATTTCAGGGTACTGAAATTATGAGATTAGCCAACCTGAATGAAATGGAAGTAAAACTAGACATCAGTGAAAATGATATTGTTCGCATTCACAAAAATGATACTGCTATTATTGAAATTGATGCATACAATGATATAACATTTAAAGGCATTGTTACAGATATATCTAATTCCGTAAATACCGCTACCTTATCAACAGATCAATTGAGTAATTATACCGTTAAAGTACGGCTGTTATATAATTCCTACAAACATTTAATTACGCCTGAAAATCCTATTCCAGTTCGCCCAGGTATGAGTGCATCGGTAGAAATTTTGACTAAGAAAGTACAAAATATTTTAAGCATTCCTATTCAAGCGGTAACTGTCAGAAATCCTTTCAATAAAAAAGACAGCACTACAAAGGAGAATAACACCATTAAAAAATCCAAAAACGAATATGTATTCATAGTTCATAATGGACGAGCAAAAGCGGTAATCGTAAAAACAGGAATACAAGACAATCAATATATTGAAATAAAAGAAGGATTGAAAGAAAAGGATAAAGTAGTTACAGAACCATTTACAGTGATTCAACAAGTTCTAAAAGATGATCAAAAAGTGAAAGTAGTGAGTCAAGATAAATTGATGAGTACAGAGTAAATAATAATAAGATTTTAAAATGATAGATGAATAAAACCACCTCCATTCTGTCACTGAATATAGAAACCTCTACTACTTTGTGCTCTGTATCTATTGGAAGAAAAGAGGAATGCATAGATTATATAGAAATAGATGACGGAAACTATCATTCGGAAAAACTGCATTTGTTCTTACAAACATTATTAAATAGAAATTGCATTTCCCAAAAAGAAATATCGGTAATAGCCACTTCTTGTGGTCCTGGATCATACACAGGACTGAGAGTAAGCGCAGCTGCTGCAAAGACAATGGCTTATGTATTAAATATCCCTCTTATTAGCATATCATCTTTGCGCATACAAGCATTGTGTTACACTCATCCATACCCGCTTCATTCATACTCCTATATCTTATCCACTATGAAAGCAAGAGATAAAAAAATTTACTTGGCTATTTATTCTAAAGAAGGATTAGAGATGGTATCACCCCATGCCTTCATAGTAAATGATGAAAGTGTGAAACAATTAGAAGAAAAATATTCCAACAGTATATTTATAGGTAGTGGTGCCAATATCATAAGTACAAACATACCTGTTTTATCAAATATATCACCATCTTCAAAATGTATGATAAAAGAAACATATAAGAGATTCACAGAAAAGAATTTTTCCGATCTTGTCTATTTTGAACCTATGTACATCTAAAATATCTTGCATAATTGACAAAAAATACCGAACATTGATGCCAAATAAAAGACCATGATAACATCTTCTGTTCCTATTACTATTGAAAAAGTGAAGACAAGTGGAGTGAAAGAAGTAAATATAAATGAAGTACCATTTGGAAAAGTATTTACTGATCATATGTTTGTTGCTGACTTCAAAAATGGAGAATGGACCAATTTCAGAATTATTCCGTATCAAAACATGTCTATGAGTTATGCAATGAGCGCTTTGCATTATGGACAAGCAATATTTGAAGGGATGAAGGCATTCAGACAAGACAATGGAAATACAGTAGTATTTAGAGCAAAAGACAATTGGGCACGGCTCAATAAGTCTGCTGTCAGAATGGCAATGCCAGAAATTCCTGAAGAAGTATTTATGGAGGGGCTTTTACAACTATTAAGCTTGGATAAAGAGTGGGCACCTACATCAGAAAATGGCAGTTTGTACATTCGCCCTCTTATGATTGCTACAGAAGAAATCATTGGTGTAAAAATAAGCAATGAATATCAGTTTGTAATTATTGCAGCCCCTGCAAGTGTATATTACACACAACCTGTCAAAGTACTTATACAAAATACCTTTTATAGAAGTGTAAAAGGTGGTATAGGCTATGTAAAAGCAGCAGGTAATTATGGTAGAAGTCTGTATCCTACAAAACTCGCACAAGACAAGGGTTACCAGCAAATATTATGGACAGATTCTGAAACAGGCAAGTATATAGAAGAAGCCGGTACAATGAATGTAATGTTCGTAAAAAATAATGTCATCCTTACCCCTGAATTATTAGAAACCTTATTACCTGGTATTACGCGAGACAGTATCTTAAAATTAGCCCGAAAACTCAATATTTCCACAGAAGAAAGAAAAGTAAGTATTGAAGAAATACTCAAAAGTATAGAAGACGGCAGTGTAACCGAAGTATTTGGAGTAGGCACGGCAGCTACTATAGCCCATATTACTGCTATTGGATATGAAGATAAAGATTATGTGCTACCTCCTATAGAACAAAGAAAATACTCATCTATGTTTGATAAAATGCTAAGAGATATTCGCAAAGGCAGAGTAGCAGATGAGTTTAATTGGTTAATGCAGGTGAAGTAAAAAGACAGGTAAAAATTAAATATTTGCTTTTTGAATAAGAGACAAGAATTATTTTTCAAGCTGTTACACCCTAATTCCTCAACCAGTCTGTATTTGCCCATATCATCAGTGCCAATAATAGAAATAAGCCTACCTGATTAGCGTAATACATTACCCTCTCAGGCACCTTAATACCTGTTATTATCTCAAATAGCGTAAATAATATGTATCCGCCATCTAACATCGGAATAGGCAAGAAATTCATAAAAGCCAGTACCAATGATAAAAATGCTGTAAATGACCAAAATGCCCGCCAATCCCATTCTTCAGGCATAGCTTTATACATTGTATAAAATCCACCCACTTGCTTATGAGCATCTTTTACCTGAAATAAAATTTTAATTTGCTTTATTTGCATTGTTACATTTTCTATCGCATTTTTAGTGCCTTGTACAATGGATTCTGAAAAAGAATATTTTTCCGTTTTTATGGGCACGTATTTCTCTATATTTCTAATAAATCCTAATGTTCCATTTAAACTAACGGTTGTTTTCAACTGAACCGTATCTTTACTTCTCAACACCCTTAATCCTACATTTTCTTTACCCTTGTAATTCATTATTGCCGGCTGAAATTCATCAAAGAAAAAAACTTTAATACTATCTACACTTACAATTCTATCTCCTTTTCTTAACCCCGCATCATCTGCAAAGGAATGTGGAATCACACTATCTACTTCTATAGGTGTCCTTGGCATTACAAAAAAAGACCGCTTTGCACTGGCAAGTATATCGCTCCAATTCTGCTCATTCACAGGGATATGAATGAGTTTTCCATCTCTCCTTACCTGAATACTTTTTGTCTGATCTATAATTATTTTCAAAGCAATTTTATCAATTGATTTTACCGGCTCGTTATCTATTGAAACAATCTCATCTCCATTTCTCAATCCCATTGAAAGTGCCACAGAATCACACTGTACACCATATTTCAAGGCATTCGCAGGAACATACTCTTTTCCCCATACCATCAATATCATCCAATAAATCAAAACACCTAAAACAACATTCATCAATATACCACCTATCATAATCAGCAGTCGCTGCCATGCAGGTTTGCTACGAAACTCCCATGCCTGGGGCGCTGTCTTTAATACCGATTTATCCATTTGCTCATCTATCATACCCGATATTTGGACATAACCTCCCAAAGGAAACCAGCCAATTCCATATTCTGTATCGCCCACTTTTTTCTTAAACAAAGAAAAATTAGCCACATTCGCAAAAGGAAACAAAAAATCAAAAAACAAATAAAATTTCTCTACTCTCGTCCTAAATAATTTAGCAAATATAAAATGCCCAAACTCATGGACTGCTATTAAAATAGATAAAGACAATAAAAGTTGTAATACCTGCATACCTGATTTTTTAAAGCAGCCAATATACAGAAATAGCAAACAATTTACCAACTATGCTCCCTTATTTTAATAAACTTTACCAATTTCATTCAAATCATTATTTAGCCTTTGACACTCGCTATGTCCAAAAATACCGATTCAAGATGATTTGAATCTAATTATATTTTTTCTTACCTTTCCAACATCAATAAAAAATAATATTATGAAAAAACAAATCATTGTACTGATTGTATGTTCTGCCCTTTCAGGATATACTCAAGAAATTAAAGTAAAAGAATCATCAGGAAAATTTTCAGTAGGAAGTGCCCCTTGTCTTGAAACAAAAATATACAACCATACCATTAGCGAAGTGAAAAAACAATGGAAAGATAAAATGAAAGATTTCAAAAATGAAAAAGTAAAAGAAAATAGCAGCGAAATAATAGGAGATAATATACTCATTAAAGATTGGGGCAATAACCCCGTTGATATATACACCTCTTTTGATGAACAAAGCGATAAGTCCATAATAATGAAAGTAGCACTGGACTTTGGTAACAATAATTTTCTAAAAAACAATGACAGAGATAAAACAAAATATATTGAAAACATGATGAAAGAATTTGCCACTAAAATGAGTATGGAACCATTGGAAAAACAAATAAAAGAACAAAGTAAATTAATCACAAACATTGAAGGTGAACAAAAATTACTTGAAAAGAAAAATGAAAACCTGAAAAAAGATATTGAGAACTACAAAGAAAAAATAAAAAAAGCAGAAGAAGACATTAAAAACAATGAAACAGAAATTGAGAAGAAAAAACAAGCACTTTCTACCCAACAAAAAGCAGTTGAAGAACTAAAAAAGAAAAAAGAAAGTATTAAATAATACACTAAAATTCTGACAATTTCGTTATAGTACTGATGTATCCAATGATTTTTCAATTATTCTCTGTCTCACAGAAAAACAGGTCTTTTCTTCAAAGCGGTAATAAAAATAAAGATCAATACACTTTATTATTTTCAACATTCAATATCCACAACAAAAACATCATCGATACTTTATTTTATTACGCTTTATTTTTACTTCCTGTAGGACTGGTCTTTGGAGAAGTACCCACAAGCATTGCAGAAATTATTATTATTGTCTTATGGTTATTAAAAGATCAATGGAAACATAGATTATCACTTGTCAAAAAAAACATCTATTCTTGGCTTCTACTTTCCCTTTATTTCATACATATAGTAGGACTTTTCTATACTTCAGATTTTGACTTTGCTTTGAACGATTTAAGAATCAAATTACCATTGCTTTTCTTCCCTCTGATTTTCTTTTCTATAGATAACATTTCTCACAGACAAATTATATCACTCATCAAATGGACAATCATTGTTGTATTCATCAACCTCTCATTTTTATGGATCAATACGCCATTCAGAGACTCTACATTTACCGATATCCGCCACGCCTCCTTATTTATTTCTCACATACGATTAGGACTTATATCCGCATTTTCCATCCTTGCATCTGCCTATCTCGTCATCCATCATATCCCATCTTCGCAAAAAACTGTTTTTATCATTATCAGCACTATGACTTTTATTTTAATGCTCTCTTTGGGGCTCATGACAGGAATTATCACACTGCTTATTACCACTGCTTTTGCCATTCTCTATATGATTATTATCAAAACAAATACTTGGTATTTCTGGTTGATTTCTGGATTATCTGTACTAACATCGGGAGCACTTTATTTTTACATACAACACATTCAAAAAAAATACTTCCCTGAAAATATAAAAAATACATCTCTCAGCCACTTCACTATTAATAAAAACCCATACTTTCAAGATACCTCTGCTCGCTACCAGGAAAACGGCTATTATGTATTTTCTAATATATACGATCATGAACTGAAAAAAGAATGGCAAAAAAGAAGCAATACCCCTTACGAAGCAAAAGACAAAAAAAACAACGAATTGAAATACACGCTATACAGATATCTTACTAGCAAAGGACTGACAAAAGACTCAGCAGGAATCCTACAATTGAATGAAAACGATATAAGAAACATAGAATATGGAATCCCTAATTATTTATATGCTCAAGCCAATTATTTAGAAAAAAGAATATACGAATTACTTCAGGAATACCATTACTTCAAAATCAATAACAACCCCAACGGGAAAACAATTACTTTACGAATATTTTATTGGAAATTAGCGTGGAACATTTGGATAAAAAATTTTTGGTTTGGAGTGGGTACAGGGGATATTAAAAAAGCATATCACGCAGAATACCACCAATACCCATACATAGACAAGTCCGCCCAATTAAGAGCGCATAATCAGATACTCACCATGGCAGTAACATTTGGAGTACCAGGTCTTTTAATTATCTTATTCAATATCATTTATCCCCTCTTTGCACTTAAAAATTCAAATGATTATATGCTGTACTATTTATTAGCAATTATAAATACCCTTTCTTTTCTGATAGATGACACACTAGAAACACAGCCAGGTGTTACATTTTATGCCTTTTTTAATACACTACTCATTAAGTTTTGTTCGTTTGAAAAAGCATAAAGTAATCCTCATTCCTTTCAGAAATATGTTTGCGGTATCAAAATAATTTCAATACTTTTACACACAATTAAATTTTACCATGTCTCAAAAAGTGGCTTTAATCACAGGTATTACCGGACAAGATGGAGCGTATTTGGCAGAACTTTTATTAAATAAAGGATATATTGTACATGGCATTAAGCGCAGAAGTTCCTTATTTAACACAGATAGAATAGATCATTTGTACCAAGACCCACACGAACCTAATACCCGATTTTTTCTTCACTACGGCGACTTAACAGACAGCACTTCGCTCATTCGCATTATACAAGAAGTACAACCCCATGAAATATACAATCTGGCAGCACAATCTCATGTGAAAGTAAGTTTTGAAACACCCGAATATACTGCCAACGCAGATGCATTAGGCACATTGAGAATTTTGGAAGCCGTCCGCATCCTGAACTTAAAAGATAAAACTAAATTTTATCAGGCATCTACATCTGAATTGTATGGAATGGCACAGGAAATACCGCAAAATGAAAATACACCATTTTATCCCCGCTCACCTTATGGAGTAGCAAAATTATATGCCTTTTGGATCACAAAAAATTACAGAGAAGCCTACAATTTTTTTGCCTGCAATGGAATTTTATTCAATCACGAAAGCCCTGTCAGAGGAGAAACCTTTGTAACAAGAAAGATTACGCGTGCCGCTGCAAAAATAGCCATAGGTTTAGAACATACATTATACATAGGAAACCTTCATGCAGAAAGAGATTGGGGGCATGCCAAAGACTATGTAGAAGGCATGTGGAAAATGTTACAACACCCACAAGCCGAAGACTTTGTACTAGCAACAGAAAAAAAAATCACAGTAAGAAAATTTGCAGAAATGGCATTTCAATACGCAGGAATAAATATAGAATGGAAAGGAAAAGGAATCAATGAAACAGGTATAGATACCAAAACAGGCAAAGCAATTATCAAAGTAGATAAAAGATACTTCAGACCCGCAGAAGTAGATCTTTTGGTGGGTGATTATTCCAAGGCAAAAAAATTATTAGGATGGCAACCAAAATACACCGTCGATGAACTTTGTAAAGAAATGGTTATGGCAGATATAGAACTATTTAAAAGAGATAAATACCTCATAGAAGGTGGACATAAAGTGTATCATCAACAAGAATGATTAAATTTTATTTCATTCTAATATCATAAGTTTTTTTGAAAATGAATGTATTTCGTAAAAAAGATATTCATCAAATAATACAAAATAATGTATCTGAAACAACACATTCATTAAGTAAAAATTTGGGTGTAAAAGACCTTACTGCACTTGGTATTGCAGCCATTATTGGAGCAGGTATTTTTACTACCATAGGAAAAGCCGCATCAGAAGGTGGACCAGGCGTAGTATTTTTATTTATATTCACTGCGGTTGCATGTGCTTTGTCTGCTTTCGCTTATGCAGAATTTGCTTCTACTTTACCCGTGAGCGGAAGCGCTTATACTTATAGTTATGTTACTTTTGGCGAACTATATGCCTGGATTATAGGATGGGCGCTCATTATGGAATACGCGATTGGAAACATTACCGTAGCTATTGGTTGGTCAGGATATTTTACTGCCTTCTTACATTCTTTTAAAATAGATATGCCTGCATGGCTTTGTACAGATTACTTCTCTGCAAAAAATGGATTTATTGAAGCACAGAAAATTTTATCTGAAAACCACTCATTCTCTCTGCTTTCTTATCATTTACAAAAATCCTATCAGGCATGGCTACATGCACCATCTTTTGGACCCATTAAAATGATACTTGATTTACCCGCTTTGCTGATAGTAATACTTATTACTTACTTAGTATATAGGGGCATAGAAGAATCCAAAAAAGCCAGCAACATAATGGTAGCTATTAAACTCATCATTATTATTTTGGTTATTACTTTTGGTGTTTTTTATATATCGGTGGACAATTGGCAGCCATTCATGCCCAACGGAATCACTGGAATATTATCAGGCGTATCCGCAGTATTTTTTGCTTACATCGGATTTGATGCTATTTCAACAACAGCAGAAGAATGTAAAAACCCACAAAAAGATTTGCCAAAAGGAATGATGTACGCCATTATCATCAGCACTGTTCTATATTGTTTAATTTCATTGGTACTTACAGGTATGGTAAATTACAAATACCTGAATGTAGAAGATCCATTAGCTTTTGTATTCTCTCAACATCACCTCAACTTCTTATCTGGCATTGTATCTATCAGTGCCATTGTGGCAATGGCAAGCGTATTATTGGTTTTCCAATTAGGACAGCCAAGAATATGGATGAGCATGAGTCGAGATGGTCTATTGCCACCCATCTTTGCTAAAATACATCCAAAACATAAAACCCCGGCTTTCTCTACTTTTATTACAGGGCTTATTGTAAGTATTGGTACACTCGTTTTTAATTTATCTACTGTGACCGACCTTACAAGTATAGGCACACTTTTTGCTTTTGTCTTGGTATCTGCAGGTGTATTGCGTTTACACCAAATGCCGGATGCTCCCGAAAGAAAGTTCAAAACGCCCTATATTAATGCCCAGTGGATAATACCGCTTGCATTTGCCATCTCAATTATTAGCAGTTTTTATTTCAATCCCATTGCATCTAAAAACTTTATCACCAATCAAAGCATTGTTACCCATAAAGATACACTAATGAAAATAATAGAAACTAATACATCCTTGCAACAAGAGATGCTGATGCTCATGAAAGTAACTCATATCAGTCAGTTAAAAGCACAGATTTATTTATTAAATGAAACAGAATTGTATAATCAATTATTACCACTTGCAGAAAAACACCATAAATTATATTGTAGTTCTTTGCATGGATTTATTGTAAATTTACCATTATGGATATTTTGGCTGATATTTTTATATTTTACAATAGAATCATTTATCAAAAAACACAGTTTAATCCCCGTTGCAGGATTATTAACTTGCTTATATATGATGTCGCAAATAGAATTTAAAAATTGGATTGGTTTTCTGATTTGGCTAATCATAGGACTATTTATTTATCTTACATATAGTATTAAACACAGCAAATTAAATACTCAACAACCATGATAGCACTCATCACAGGCGCCACAGCAGGCATAGGAAAAGCCACTGCATTCAAATTAGCAGAAAATAATTACAAGCTCATTCTTACGGGCAGAAGAAAGAATAAATTAGATGAGATTAAAAAAGAAATTGAAGACAAATACAAAGTGCAAGTTACTGTGCTCAACTTTGATATTAGAGACAAACAAGCATGCTATGACCATCTAAATGCATTGAGTAATGAATGGAAACAAGTGGATGTGCTTGTAAATAATGCAGGACTGGCTCAGGGATTAAACACTATCAATAATGGGCTGGAAGAAGATTGGGAAACTATGATAGACACAAATATCAAGGGCGTGTTATATATCACTAAAATAATCAGTAATTGGATGATAGCAAGAAAAAAAGGCCATATTATTAATATCGGTTCTATTGCAGGAAAAGAAGTATATCCAAACGGGAATGTCTATTGTGCCACCAAGCACGCAGTAGATGCGCTAAATAAAGCCATGAGAATAGAATTATTGCCATCTAATATCAAAGTAACAGCAATACACCCAGGCTTAGTAGAAACTGAGTTTAGCATCGTACGTTTCAAAGGCGATGAACAAAGAGCAAAGCAAGCTTATACAGGATTACAACCACTTACAGCAGAAGATATAGCTGAAACAATACTTTGGGCAATTCAAAGACCAGATCATGTAAATATCAATGAAATCATTATCACACCTAGTGTGCAGGCAAATGCAAGAGATCTTATCAGAAATTAATTTTAGAATATGGAGCAACAAGACAAATACTTGAAAAGAGGCGTATCTTCTGATAAAACAGAAGTACATCAAGCCATTAAAAATTTGAGTAAGGGATTATACAAGAATACATTTTGTAAAATAATTGATAATATATGGGATTCAAGCAAAAGCACAGATTTGATTTTACACGCAGATGGGGCAGGCACAAAATCCTCTCTTGCTTATGTATATTGGAAAGAAACAAATGATTTAAGCGTATGGAAAGGCATTGCACAGGATGCTGTTGTAATGAATCTGGATGACATTTTATGTGCAGGATACACC
>DAHXOV010000111.1 GCA_027364695.1 bacterium | reverse complement strand
CTTCATATATATCTGTTTAAATATCTCCTCTTGCCACATTTCGGGCTGAGTACTTGGGGCAAATGCGTCATAATACACTAAATCAATACTGTTACTTTCTATTTGATATAGCGCCTGCCTTATATCTTTCATTATTTTATTCAAAATAAAATGATCATCCAAGCATATTAGTTTCTCTTTTTTATGTATCTGAAAAAATAAATCTGTATGCTCATTGAATGGAACACAGTGGCTCAATTCCTCTATGAACAATTTCTCCAATGGATGCTTCTCTATTGCAAAGTAGGTCAATTGTTTTTTATGCAATGCATTTTTCTTCATCTCTCTGTGTGTTAAAAAACAATTCAATCCTGTTCCCATCACCACTTCCAGTATATTTATTTCCTTTAATCTATCGCTCAAAAACAAAAAACCATTTTTAATATACACATGCTCGCTTTCACTAAGCGCCCCATACAACGAATGAAAATAAGCATGATACCTTTCATCATACAAAGTAACCGTACTATCTTTTGTCAATACAAATTTTATCATACATTATCAGTAAATTTAAACAGTTTAATAAAAGCAATAATATCTGTAATCGGTTTATAATTTTTACAATAAAGATAACTTAACTCCCTTGCCTTTTCAGAACGCTCATCATACCCATTCATTTTTCCAATAAATACCACCGATGGTTTTAATTTAGGTAATGTCTCATCTCTAAAACGACCCAAACCAATCCATGTTTTTTTACCAATTAAAACATCTATAATATTTATTAACCATTGTGTTTTACTCTTAAAAATCCAAATCAAAATAGGCGACCCTGCCATACATAGCAAACAAAATAAAAGATCTATCAATCTTTTTTTTCTTTTATTTTCAGAGAATAATATGGTTTTAAATTCTAATGAATATAACTCTCCTTGCGAATTAATATCATTACTGCCAATTATATACAACTCATTTGGTGG
Organism: bacterium; assembly: GCA_027364695.1. Taxonomy (GTDB): domain Bacteria; phylum Bacteroidota; class Bacteroidia; order B-17B0; family Aurantibacillaceae; genus BPGX01. The sequence continues at coordinate 2,515 of DAHXOV010000111.1, read as the reverse complement.
AGCCATCTTGTAGTGCACAGGTAAATAACTCAACTTTGTCATCCAATAAATAATATCTTTTGCACTCAATTGTTTCGAACAAAAAATGATCTCATCTGCTTTTTCTAAGCTTACAATTTCTTCAATATCCATCAAATAACCCGAAAAATTTGGATGTATAGAAGTACTGTCATTCGCTTTGACCAAGCCCATATAATTCACAGACAATGATATATCTCTTAAAATTTGCCTCACTCTTTCAAATTCCTCCTCATCTCCTACTATCAATATATTTTTTGGTAATACCACAGATAAGTACGAATAATTTTTTAAACCCATATAATAAAATAACCATCTGCTAATACTATAATATAAAAAACTCCATCCGCCTCCTGCCAAAATAATAGCCCTTGAAAAACGCATCTCCTCAGGCAACAAAGCATATACACTTAACACTGCCAAAAAGCCCATCACCAATCCCTGAAATATGTTTTTATACTTCGGATGCTTTTCATATCCACCATTAAAAAACACACTCAATACAACTATCAAGGCATAAATAATAATACCCGTCAGTAATAATTTTTTATCAAAATAATTCTCTGATAATTTATAATTCCTCTCATACCAAATAGAAAATAAAAAAATCATGATAGAAACAACAACAATATCGACCAATGGCAATATCACTCTTCGAAGTATTCTATAAAAAATAGATATAAACGCCCTGAAATAAATAGCTGCATAAATCAATAAACGAAAAAATTTAGCATACGCACCTGAAAAGTGTTTGTCTGCAAAAATCACCATTGCTTTATAAAATACAATGACATAATTGACACTGCTTTTTTTGGTGCTCTCTCCCTTGTAATGAATAATGCTGGTGTCTGCAAAATAATAATTATTATATCCTGCTTTTTTAATTTTATAAGATAAATCAATGTCCTCTCCATACATAAAATAATCTTCATCCAAGCTACCTACTTTATTCATCACCTCTTTTCTCACAAACATAAATGCACCCGACAATATATCTACTGCATGATTTTGACCTTTATCTAAATAACCTAAATGGTATTTTCCAAAAATCTTTGACTTAGGAAATAATTTAGAAAGACCAAATATCTTGTAAAATGCTACCATCGGTGTGGGCAATCCTCTTTTTGACTCAGGTAAAAAATTTCCCTTTCCATCAAACATCTTTACACCCAATGCTCCCGCATCTACACATTGTTCCATAAATTCAAAACACTTCACCAATGTATCTTCTTGCAAAACCGTATCAGGATTGAGCAACAAAATATACTTTCCCTTTGCTACCTTTATTCCCTGATTGTTTGCTTTTGAAAAACCTAAATTCTGCTTGTTTTCTATCACTGTCACATCCGGGAACTTCTCCCTTATCATCTGAACAGAACCATCTACCGAATGATTATCTATCACAATCACCTCTATATCAATATCTCCTTTTGAATTATATACAGAACGAATACATTGCTCCAAAAAAAACTTCACATTGTAATTCACTATAATAACCGATACATCCATACACTTATCTACAATATTTTAATGGGCTGCTTATTTTCATCAATGGCCACAAAAGTAAATTCCCCTGATATGGCTTTTGATCTATGAGCACTATACATATTTTCTACATAAATATCTACTTTTACTACTGCGCTCCTTGTTCCTACCCTGCTCACCCTTCCTACAAGTTCTACAATCGTTCCCGCAGGAATAGGCTTCTTAAAATCTATCCTATCCGAACAAACGGTAACACATCGCTTCCTTGAAAATCTTGTCACAGTAATGAACGCTACTTCGTCCATCCACTGCATAGCAGTACCCCCAAACAAGGTATCATAGTGATTCGTAGTATTAGGAAATATGGCCTTAAATATCCTTGTTTCACTATCTTTTACCAATTCATCTATATTCATAAATCTATTTCCTTTAAATAAAAAATTGCATCTCTTAACTAGACAGAGCTTCACACAACTCAATAAGTACCCCATTGGTATATTTAGGATGAATAAAATTAACCAACATACTGTCTGCACCCCTTTTCGGCTGCTCATAAATAAATCCAAAACCCTCTCCCTTCAATCTCTCCATTTCAGAAATAATATCATCTACTGCAAAGGCAATATGATGAATACCCTCTCCTTTTCTTTCAATATATCTGGCTATACTACCTGTAGGGTCCGTAGTTTCTAATATTTCTAATTTATTCTCTCCTATTCTGAAAAACTTTACCCTTACTTTCTCACTCTTGACCTCTTCCGCTTTATATGCAGATAAATTCAACAATTTTTCAAATACAGTTTGTGCTTCTAATGATTTGACAGCAATTCCAATATGCTCAATGCTTTTTATCATAAAAAATAATTTGCTGTAAAATAAAAACAGTTTCTGCAGAATTACAAAAGTTTATTTTTCATTCATTCAATCTGTGTGTTTTCTCTCCCTTTCAATCAATGTCAAACAACTGCCTAAAATATCTTTATTTGGTGCAATTAAGCTAATACTCTAAAAC
>DAHXOV010000100.1 GCA_027364695.1 bacterium | reverse complement strand
GGTATATATAATCCTATGTGTGGTTTATCTAATGTAAATGTTTTTTTTGAACCATCAGGTGTTTCAGTATGCACAATGATTTTACCCGAAACAGCAATTAGTATTTGTTGTGTGGAATAATGCGCATGATGCCCTCTCGTCAATTCTTCAGGCGTAAAATAGGTCCAAAAAATTCTTTTGATTTCAAAAGGAATGCGCTTGAAATTTTCTGCTACTGATATATAACCTACTGTACTATTCCCTATTTTAGAGAATTCTATAAAGTATGGATCTGTATATTTATTCATAATTGCCTTATCATCTGATTTTCACAGACTAAAGTGGTACCTTTGATCTTTTGATACACTAAAATATCGTGTGTAGCAAGGAGTATAGCCGTTCCATGATGAGACAAATCTTTAAGAAGTTGTACAATTTCCAATGATATTTGAGGGTCCAAATTGCCCGTAGGTTCATCTGCAATAATAAGTTCAGGATGATTGATAAGTGCCCTGGCAATACATATTCTTTGCTGCTCACCACCCGACAATTCATAAGGCATCTTTTTATATTTTTCTTTCAACCCCACACTTTGCAATACATGATGTATTCTCTCATTCATTTTATTGGGTTCGTCCCATCCTGTGGCTTTCATAATAAACAGAAGATTATCATACACATCTCTGTCGGGTAATAATTGAAAATCCTGAAACACAACACCTATTTTTCTTCTCAAGTAGGGGATTTCTTTTTTTTTGATACTTATCAAGTCATAACCGCAAACCATTGCTTTGCCTGTTTTTATGGGAATATCAGCATAAATACTTTTTATCAAACTCGTTTTTCCACTTCCACTCTTCCCAAGTAAATAGACAAAATCGCCTTTTTGAATTTGAAAAGAAACATTTTTCAATATAAGATGTTTGTCATGATAAATATCTACATTTTCATAATTTAAAACAGTGCTCATCGTAAAAATTTGAGAGGACAAAACTAAAGGAATTGCCAATGCTTTTTTTTACCTTTCATTTGAATTTACTAACACATTAGAGTGGATAAGTTTTTTGCCTAAATCATAATTATTACCTGTTCACTCTATAATTTTACACAAATTTTTTATGATGAAAAGTAAAGTGCTGTGTTTGTTTTTAATACTGGTATCTTATGTTGTTATTGCACAAAAAACGATTTATTATACAGACGATAATATCTTATTTAGAAAGGCTGATGAACTTTATGAAAATAAAAATTATTCAGGTGCATATCAATTATTTGAAAAATATCTTCAAAATAAAAATAAAGAACTTCTACTTTCTGTTGATGCAATTTATTACAAAGCAATATGTGCTTATTATCTTGAAAACAAAGATGCAGAGAATCAACTAAAATCATTTGCGGAACAATATCCTGAAAATACAAGAACCAATGATGCTTTATTTTACCTAGCTAATTTATATTTCAAAAAGAAAAAATACGATGATGTATTGAATGTCTATCAGTATATTGAAATAGAAAACCTGAAAAAACTACAAAAAGCAGAATATCACTTTAAGAAAGGGTATGCATTGTTAGAAAAAGAAAAATTAAATGAAGCTTCAGCAGAACTATATGAAATCAAAGATACAGACAATCCTTACTATAACCATGCTACTTATTATTTTGCTCACATTGCTTATCAACAAAAAAAGTATGAAACCGCACTTGAAAGTTTTTTAAAACTTGAAAAAGATCCTGTTTACTCTGTTATTATACCTTATTACATTACCCATATTTATTTCATTCAAAACAAGTATCAGGAAGTCATAAATATCACATATAAATTGATAAAAGATTCTATGTTTTATCAAAAATTGCCTGAAATACAAAGAATGACAGGAGAATCATATTTTCATCTGAAACAATATGATAAATGTGCCGAAACGCTAGAAAAAGCTAATCAATTGAGCGCACTGGATAACACTGGAAATTATCTGCTTGCTTATTCATATTATCAGAATAAAAATTATGAAAAAGCCACTGCATACTTTGAAAAATCAGTAGGAAAAAATGACTCTATTGCACAAAACGCGTGGTATCACTTAGCCGATTGTTACTTAAAACTTAACCAAAAAGAAAAATCTAAAAATGCTTTTCTTGGTGCATCTAACTTGCATTTTATTCCATCCATTGCCGAAGATGCCTTATTTAATTTCGCAAAACTATCTTACGAATTAGAATACAGTCCTTTCAATGAAACAATTAAAGCATTCACCGACTACATTAATACATATCCACAATCTCCGCGAAAAGACGAAGCATTGAAATATTTGATCAACGCTTACGCTACCACAAAAAACTATGAAAAAGCATTACAAAGTATTGATCAGTTATCTTTAAAAACACCACAAGTAGAGCAAATACACCAAAGATTATTATACAACCTTGCAGTCAAATACATGAATGACAAAAACTATCCGCTATCAGAATTGTATTTCAGTAAAGCCATTAAAGTAATGAATGAGTCAATATTTACAACCCTTTCACAATACTGGATGGGTGAAATATATTATCAGAATAAGGACTACAGCAACGCTATATCTGCATGGAAAAATTTTCAGGTATTGCCCTTTGCTCCATCTATGAAAGAATATGAAATCAGTAATTATAATATAGCATACGCTCATTTGAAGCGACAAAATGATGGCGACATTTCAGAAGCAGCCGTATTTTTTGCAAAGTTTGCTAACAGCAATTCAAATGATTATACAAAAAAAGCAGATGCTGCCATAAGAGCAGGTGATTGTTTTTTCATGCAGCAGAATTTTCCTATGGCCACTGAGTTCTACACAAAATCTATTCAGTTAGACAAACTAGATGTAGATTATGCAATGTATCAAAAATCGCTATGTTTAGGACTAATGAAAAAATTAGACGAAAAAATAAATCTTCTAAAAGATCTTATACGATTATATCCAAAGTCAGAATACAAAGCTCTCTCTATTCTTGAGATAGCAGATACATACAACAATGATTTGAAAAACAACAACCTTGCCATCCAATACTATACTCAATACCTTGCAGAATATCCTAACAATACAAACAGTGTAAGAGCAATGGTCTCATTAGGACTTATCTATTACAGTCAAAAACAAGATGACAAAGCATTTGAATATTTAGATAAAGTAGTGAAATTTAATTCAAAAAGTGAAGCAGCGCAAGAAGTATTGCCTGTTATTAAAAAGATATTTGAAAGTAAAGGACAAATCGCAGAAATGCAAAAGTATTTTGAAAATGTAGGAAATCCGCTTTCTGTAAGCCAAGTAGAAAGTTCGCTTTATGAATCTGCAAAGGATTATTATTACAATCAAAAAAATTGTGAGAAGGCAAAAGTACTATTTGAAGAATATTTACAAAAATTTCCTGATGGCAGATCTAATATGGAAGCGCACTACTGTGTTGCAGAATGTCTTTACAATTCAAATGATTCTAATGCTATTAAAAAAGCAATGGAACACTATCAGCTTATTGTGAATGATCCCCACCGCTTTTTATTTACAGAAGATGCTTTATCAAAAACCGCTTATTATTATTACAAAGTAAAAAAATATAATGAAGCTTTACCTTTATTTTTCCGTTATGCAGAAGTCACTGAAGAACCCATCAATATCTTTCAGGCAAAATGGTTTGCACTCAAGTGTGCATATTATTTGCAAGATTACAATAAGGTATTAGAATTAAGTAATTATATCATTAATAATTCCAATAAAGCCAATGAAAATCAAATCAAAGAAGCAAAGTACTATAAAGCCGTAGTAATGTATGAACTACAACAATACAATGAAGCATTAAAAGAATTTCTAGCGTTGAGCAAGTCTCTCAAAAATTCCAATGGTGCAAAATCTTATGTGTACATAGCAAAAATATACTTAGGACAAGGTTATTACAAACAATGTGAAAAAATTATCAATGAACTTTTATCTTATCAATACACCAATGATGAAATCAACGCAGAGGGAATGTTAATACTCGCCGATGCTTATATTCAACAAAAAGATTATGCTAATGCTAAAATTATTTTAGAAACAATAATAAACGCTAACTTAAAAGAAGAAATATCAAAACAAGCTCAAATCAAACTAGATGAAGTCAATAAAGCATTGAATCAAAATGAAAATAAAGAAATAAATAAAGATTTATTTGATAAAATGTATGAAGAGTATCAACAATCCAAACAATAATTTAAATATCTCTATGCAAATTAAATATATTTTTCAACTTCTATATCATTCAATTATTGCGAATATGAAACAAAATATAAATTTTTTCATTATTTTATTTTTAATGCTCAAAACATTGGCATTTTCGCAAGTACAAGACATTAGTTTTAATGTACAGTCTCATTTTCAACCCATTATTAAATCTGCAAATAAAATTTCTGATAACCCCGAAGTAGCAGATACTATCAGAAAAATATCACAGTTTGACTACACCATCAATTCATTTCCTGTGTATAAAAAATATCAATTACAAGCACTCACATTTGCAAAGCATAAAGAAAAATATCTATGGAACGCCCACCAATCATACATCAAAGCAGGATATGGTTTCATGTATAATATGCCTATGTTAGAACTATACTATGGAAATAAAAACGATAAAGATTTAAGATATGGAGTATATTACAATTTACTTACATCTAACAAGCAATTAAATAATGTAGGATATAGTGGATTTACAGATCACCTGGCAAGTATATTCGCTGAAAAATACATCGTCAAGCATCTCATTAAATTTAATTTAGACTATTCTAATAACAAATTATACAATTACGGCTTTGATACCTCCATCAATAAAATATCAGATAAAAATTTGTACCGCCAACAATACTACTACTGGTCGCCATCATTAAAAATAAAAAGCAATTACACCGACTCATCTAAAATTCATCATGATATTCTTATCTCCTATTACAACTTACAAAACTATCAAGACGCAAGAGAAAACAATATCAAAATCAGTACCAATTTGAACACTTTTATTCATCAGGAAAATTTTTTTCTGAATATTTCGTACGATTATTACAATCATAAGCTTTCCAAAGACACACTCAACAACCACATTTTTACCTTATCCCCCTACTTCTTATCTAAAAATGAAGATATAGAAATCCGTGTAGGTGTAAAGACCACTTTGGATATTTTTCAATATGGTAAGTTTTATTTTTATCCCGTATTCTTTGGAAACTACAACTTATATCGTCATATCATTGAAATATTTGCAGGTATAGATGGTCAATTACAAAAAAATAGTATTAAATCATTATCAGATGAAAATCCTTTTATCAATACTTCTTTTTATTCATCCAATCAAAACATTCATCTTACTAATTCTAACCAGTCTATCAATATCTATGCAGGATTCAAAGGAAAGTTAAGTTCTCAAACAGATTATGTGGTGTATGGCACTTACGAAAGATGGGACAGCTTACACTTTTTTAATATCTACTATCAAAAAAATATGAGCATAGACAATCAATATATGATAGAATATGATAACACCGCTCAGTACAAACTCAATACTCAAATAAGATATGACGCAAACAATAAGTTGCAATTATCTGCTTCAGGGAATTATTATTACTATCAATTAAAAAACTTTACTAAACCATGGCAAAAACCCATCTACAAAGCACAATTATCTTCAAAATACAGCCTCAATGAACATTTTCAATTTCAACTTACAGGCTTTCTTATTGGCGACAGGTGGGCAAAAGTCAATTTATATGGGAATATAAGAAATGAAATGTTACCACCCATTATTGACCTGAATTTCATAGCAGAATACAAGAGAAATAAAAAACTTTCTGTCTTTGTGATGCTAAATAACATTGCTAACATGCGTTATTACAGATGGTACAATTATCCATCACAAAGATTTAATTTAATGCTTGGTTTCAATTACATTCCATTCTAATTATACTCAATGTCAAAGAGTACCTCTATATTTTATAGCGTTATAGGACTCTTTTTCTTTTGGGGGTTTGTAGCTGCCAGTAATGATGTGCTTATTCCTGTTTTCAAAGATCATTTGAAAATGGAGCAATGGCAAACACAAATGATTTCTTTTGTCTTTTATGTAGCATATACCATGGGAAGCATGATCTATTTGTTCATCAGCCATTCTATAAAGGAAGATTTACTACAAAAAATTGGATACGCAAGAGGATTAAGTATTGGACTTTTCATTTCATTCATAGGTACCTTATTTTTTATTCCTGCAACACAACACGCTTCCTTCTTATATTTGATTACAGGATTGTTCGTCATAGGTTTAGGTTTTTCATTACAACAGACTGCTGCAAACCCTTTAATCATCACATCAGGCGATGATGCATACGGCTCACAAAGATTGAGTTTAGCCGGAGGAATCAACAATATAGGCACCACTATTGGTCCTTTAATTGTGTCTTATGCAGTATTTAAAAATACACAACAACCAGAAAGCATCTATGACTTGAAGTACCCCTATTTAATATTGGGCGGAATGTTTTTGATTATTGCAACATTATTCTTCAAACACAAAAATGATACTGCTTCTAATGCATCAGATGTTCAGTATTTTCAACAGATAAAAAAGATTATTAAAAAAAAACAAGTACAAATGGGCATGATGGCTATTTTTTTATATGTAGGTGTAGAAGTATCTACAGCCGCCAATTTAGCAGAGTTTGCAAAAACAAAAGCCACTATTTCTACCAGTGAAATAGCTCCTTACATTGCTTTGTATTGGGCTTTTTTAATGATAGGCAGATGGGCTTCTGCATCAGACATATTTGCAGATACAAAAAGGAAAAAACTATTACTCAAAATCATCTTTCCTCTTATTGCTTTCTCTTTCTTTCTTCTCATACTAAAAATAAACAACAAACATATTCCACATGTTGAATGGGTGTTAGGATACATAATGGTGATGCTTCTACTTGATTTCTTATCAAAAGGCAATGCTGCAAAACAATTGGCTTTATACGCATTGGCAGGTATTTTGTTTTTAATACTTGGAATGATAACAAAAGGTCTTATATCTGTGTACAATATCATTGCTGTTGGTTTATTTTGTTCTACTTTGTGGCCATGTATTTTTGAAATAGCATTAAAAGGAATGAATAAATACACAGGTATTGTTTCAAGTTTGCTTATTATGATGATAATGGGTGGAGGATGGGTAAGTGTATTACAGGGCTATTTAGCAAAACCGTTAGGTATCAGTGGAAGTTACATTGTAGGTGTATTTTGCTTCGCCTATTTATCTATCTACGGATGGATAGAACTCAAAAATAATGATATAAACATAGAAAAAACTTCTCATCCTCATTAAACAATGATAGATATTCAAAGAATACAAAACTTACCGATTCACTTCATTCTGTGTACAGAAAGAACAGGCAGCAGTTTATTAAATTCTATACTCAATCAATCACCTGAAATACTTGCTACATCAGAGGAATTATTTGCTCTATACTTATATCCAAAATACCGACAAAAAATAAAATACTCTGAAAAAGAAATCCATCAACTCGTCCATGACTTTGTATATCTCTCAGAAAAAAATTTAAATATGTTTTTTAGCCATCTGAAAATCTTCAAAAATCATTTACTGCAACACAGAGAACATTTGCCATATCAAACACTCATTCGCTTCATTTATTATCACTTTTTTGATTTAAAAGACAAATCAGAACTCAAAGTAATTGCAGATAAACAAATTAAATTTTTATACTACCTCAAAGATGTTTTAAAAATTTTTCCTGATTCAAAATTTATTATACTAACCCGAGATGTGAGAGATAATGTGCTAATTAGAAAAAAAAGAAATCTCCATCATACCACCGATATTGTTTATTTATCAGGGATATGGAATGATACCTATATGAGTGTAAAACATCTTTTTGAAAAAGTAGATTCAAAAAATATATTGATTGTGCATTATGAAGATTTAATTTTGCAGACAGAACAATGTATTCAAAGTATATGCAATTTCTTAAATGTCAGATATTTTCCTGAAATGCTGAATTTTCAAGATACTTACAAAAGATTTATTGAACTTAAAAGACCTGCTGTAGGTGAAGCCTATTATCAAAAAATGCTGGACTTTCACAGTGGTTTATTAAAGCCCATTTCGAAAGATAAAATAGGCTTATGGCAAAAAGAATTAAGTACAGATCAATTACAAAAAATTGCTACAATATGTGGAAATACAGCAAACTATTTGAAATATGATTTATATTCACAAGGTACCACACAATTAACCATTTGGGATAAATTTCAATTATTAAAAGCAAGAATAAAAAGATATTATTTTTTGAAATTATATTTAAAATTACCTATCTTCATTAAAATTCTAATTAAAAAAATAAAAGGTAAATCATCTACCAATCCTTAAATTTCACTCATATCCAAGCAAAGTAACACATTAACCTACATCCATCGTTTCTTGCGAAAATAAAAAAGTAAGGTTAAAATAATAATGAACATGAGTATTAAAACAATGAAATAGCCGTATGGATGACGAAGTTCAGGCATGATATCAAAATTCATTCCATAAATACCTGCAATAAAAGTAACAGGAATAAAAATAGTAGAAATCATAGTGAGAAATTTCATCACATCGTTCATCTTATTCGCATTCATAGATAAATAAAAATCAATCAGCCCTGATACCAACTCTCTCTGCGTTTCAATACCATCTATTATTCTCACCACGTGGTCATAAACATCCCGCAAATAAAACTTAGTGTTTTCTGAAATCATTTCATTATCGCTGTGCAAGATACTATTTACCATATCTCGCATTGGCCATACTATTTTTCTAAGTTGAATAATATCTTTTTTCAAACGATATATCTTAAATAAATTTTTTGCAGAAATACTTATTGATTTATCTTTAATAACCTCTGATTCTAAACCCTCTATTCTATCTCCCAACTTTTCTACACACAAAAAATAATAGTCTATCGTAGCATCCAATAAAGCATAAAAAAGATAATCGGCTTTTGCTCTGCGAATTTTACTTTTGTTGTTAGATAACCTTTTTCTGATGATTTCAAATGGATCAACAGATATATTTTCTTGAAACGAAATAAGCGTATTATCTTTGGCTAACACTACACTCAACTGTTCGGAAATCAAATTCTGCATCTTATGTGCATCATCGGAACCTTCAAGATAATAAAATGCCCGGAAAATACACATTAAGTAATGGTCAAATTCTTCAAACTTTGGTCTTTGTTCTATATGCACAATATCTTCTAAAGACAATGAATGTACCTTGTAATGCTCACCCACTTTTTCAATAAGATGAATATGATTGATCCCATCTACATTCAGCCATTTCACATACGAATCATCAAATTTTTGAATATATTTCTCCAACTCAGACCAATCATAATAAACTTTCATTTCTATAAAACTTTCATTATATACAAAAACCGTCAACTTTACTCTCTCTTTTGGAGCGCTGCCCGTATATTTAATCGTACCTGGCGCTAATCCTATTTTTGGATGAGTAATATCAGGATCCGGATGCTTCATAAAAATACTTGTTGAAAACTTTTTATTTTTTATCTTGGAAATATAGATATAAGTGCAGTAAATTTACAGGAAAATTAAATATATGGCAAAAAAAAGCGAAGAAATAGCAATGAAAGAAAATAATAAAAAAGCCCCCAATCCGGAAAAAATAAAAGCCTTAACTTCTACCATTGAAATGCTTGAAAAAAGCTATGGGAAAGGAACTATAATGAAACTTGGTGATACCGTAATAGAACCATTAGAAGCCATCTCTACTGGCTCCATAGGATTGGATATCGCACTTGGTATTGGCGGCCTTCCAAGAGGAAGAGTAGTTGAAATTTTTGGACCTGAATCATCCGGTAAAACCACTTTGGCTATCCACGCTATTGCTAATGCGCAAAAAAATGGAGGCATTGCCGCCATCATAGATGCAGAGCATGCTTTTGATAAGACTTATGCCGAAAAATTAGGCGTAGATACAGAAAGTCTACTCATTTCTCAACCTGATAATGGAGAACAAGCATTAGAAATAGCAGATAATTTAATCCGTTCAGGCGCCATAGATATTATAGTGATTGACTCTGTAGCCGCTCTCACACCAAAATCAGAAATAGAGGGTGAAATGGGCGACAGTAAAATGGGTTTGCAAGCAAGATTGATGAGTCAGGCACTACGAAAAATGACTGCTACCATCAATAAAACAGGATGTTGTTGTATTTTTATCAACCAGTTGAGAGAAAAAATCGGTATCATGTTTGGAAATCCAGAAACCACCACTGGTGGAAATGCATTAAAATTCTACGCTTCCGTACGCCTTGATATCAGAAAAATAGCACAAATCAAAGAAGGTGAAAATATAACGGGCAACCGTGTAAGAGTAAAAGTGGTAAAAAACAAAATAGCCCCACCATTTAAACAAGCAGAATTTGATATTGTATTTGGAGAAGGTATTAGCAAAATAGGAGAAATCATAGACATGGGCGTAGAAAAAACTGTTATTAAAAAAAGTGGCTCATGGTTTTCTTACCATGATACCAAATTAGCACAAGGTAGAGAAGCATTAAAGCAAGTATTAAAAGACAATATAGAGTTAATGGCAGAACTTGAAGAAAAAGTAAGAGCCGCCCTCAAAGAAGTAGCACAAGCATTTTAATAACACTGATTTTTCAAGTCAAAAATTAAACCCTTCAGTTTTTCAGTGAACAAAATTTAAAACCCAAAAGGGTTCTGCTTGAACTTTTTTGTACTAAAAATAAAATCTAAATTATTTTACTTTCTCAACAACAGACCTGAATGCTTCAGGATGATTCATAGCCAAGTCAGCCAATACCTTCCTGTTCAAATCTATATTCTTTTTCTTCAGCTTATCAATGAACTGGCTATACGAAAGCCCATATTGTCTTACAGCCGCATTGATTCTTTGAATCCATAAGCCACGTATTTCTCTTTTTTTGAGTTTGCGGTGTTTGTAAGCGTAAGTCAAACCCTTTTCAAAGGTATTTTTGGCTATGGTCCACACATTCTTTCTGGCGCCCCAGTAGCCTTTAGTTTGTTTTAAAATTCTTTTTCTTCTCTCTCTGCTTGCTGCTGAATTAACTGATCTTGCCATATATTTAGAATTTTGTGAGTGGCAGCGACCTAAAAATTCAGGTGCTTAATGCTGAACACTCGGGTTAATGATGAAGGATAGTTTATTTATTAAGTAGATATTTAACATTATTCAAATCAGAATGATGCACTTCTGCCATTCTTCCTAATTGGCGTTTTCTGTCTTTTTCCTTTTTGGTCAGGATATGGTTTTTGTATGCTTTTTTTCTCATAATCTTTCCACTACCTGTTACTTTAAATCTTTTCTTAGCGCTAGAGTTAGTTTTTATTTTTGGCATAAAATCAATTTTAAGGGCTGCAATTGTACAAAATAATTTCCCATATTTCAAAATAATTTTTTTCATTTACTATAACTGCTTATCAATCAACCATTTTTGAACTTTAATCCTCTCTGATGATACGAATAAGAAAAACAATTAACTGCGATCTCTGACCAACAAAAAGCCCCATCTACGATCATCCATCTGCTTGTATAACTTATTCAGAAAAATAAAAAATAACACTGTACTCTATGGATGCGCCAGAAAACAAATATACCATTTATCTCTTCTTTCTAGGAGCAATTATAATCTGCATTTTTTTGCCCTCCATTTTTGGCATATCCTCAGGCAAGCCCAGTTCTTCTAATTCCGCTGCAAACCGCATTAAAAGTTCTTCGCCTTTTTCCTTAAATACAATTTCTCTGCCTCTAAAAAATATAAAAGCCCTTACCTTGTATCCTTCTTTCAAAAATTCTTCTGCATGTTTCTTTTTGAAACCAAAGTCATGCTCGTCAATATGCGGTGAAAAGCGAATATCTTTCACCACCACCTTTAACGTTTTGGCTTTAATTTCTTTCTCTTTTTTCTTTTTCTCGTATAAAAATTTTCCATAGTCAATCACCTTACACACAGGAGGTTGTGCCGTAGGCGATATCTCTACAATATCCAGTCCTTTTTCTCGAGCAATTTCTAATGCTTTTCGAATAGGTACCACGGCAGATTCTATACCTTCACCTACTATTCTTACTTCCGAAGTTGTAATTTCTTCATTGATTCTATGTTCATGTTTTTTTACACCAGGGCGAATAAACCCCTCTTTTAGTCCTTTTTTACTCATCTATTATATTGATTAAATTTTTTATACCAACTTTTTGAAATATAAACAGCATCGTTAAATAAATACCTTTCTTAGTCATCCACTGCATTATTACTGATAATTTTCAACGATGTTTTTAATGTGTTGAATAAATTCTTCCACACTCATGCTACCTACATCACCTACCTTGTGCTGCCTTACAGATACTAAATTATTTTCTTTTTCCTTTTCTCCAATAACCAACATAAATGGAATTTTCATCAATTCACTTTCTCTAATTTTTTTCCCAATCTTCTCATTTCTATCATCTGATAAAACTCTGATATTATTTTCAGACAGCAAATGTACAACTTTTTCTGCATACAAATTAAATTTTTCTGATATAGCTAATACAGCCACTTGTTGCGGAGATATCCATACAGGCAAATTCCCTCCTGTATGTTCCAGCAACAAAGCAATAAATCTTTCCAGTGAACCAAAGGGCGCACGATGTATCATCACTGGTCTATGCTTTTGATTGTCTGCCCCTGTGTACTCCAATTCAAATCGCTCAGGCAAATTGTAATCTACTTGAATGGTACCCAATTGCCACTTTCTCCCAATGGCATCCTTCACCATAAAATCTAACTTAGGTCCATAAAAAGCCGCTTCTCCATATTCTATTTTCGTCTTCAACCCCTTCTCTTGTGCCGCTTCTATAATAGATTGCTCCGCCTTCTCCCATGCCTCCTCCTTACCAATATACTTTTGCTTGTTCTCCATGTCTCTCAAAGATACCTGTGCCACATAATCCTTAAACCCAAATACCTCAAACACTTTCAGTACTATATCTATCACTTTCTTAAACTCACCTTTTACCTGTTCATTGGTACAAAATATATGGGCATCATCCTGTGTAAATCCGCGCACTCTCGTCAAACCGTGTAATTCTCCATGTTGCTCATACCTGTACACAGTACCAAATTCTGCTAATCTCAATGGTAAATCCTTGTATGACCTGGGCAACGACCGATATATCTCACAATGATGCGGACAATTCATCGGCTTGAGAAAAAACTCTTCATCCTCCTGCGGCGTACGAATAGGCTGAAACGAGTCCTTACCATACTTCTCATAATGTCCTGATATAACATACAACTGCTTTTGAGCAATGTGAGGCGTAACCACCGGCTGATAAGCATTTTTATTTTGTATCTTCCTCAAAAACTGCTCCAATTCATAACGAACCACAGTCCCCCTTGGAAGCCATAATGCTAAACCCATCCCCACATTTTCAGAAAAAGTAAAAAAAGCAAGATCTTTTCCTATCTTACGATGATCCCTCCTTTTTGCTTCTTCCAGCTGATGTAAAAATTCCTTTAATTCATTTTCCTTTGGAAATGAAATTCCATAAATACGAGTGAGCATTTTATTCTTCTCATCCCCTTTCCAATAGGCACCTGCTACAGTGAGTAATTTTATCCCTTTAATATATCCCGTATCTGGCACATGAGGACCTCTGCATAAATCTGTAAAACTTCCCTGAGTATAAAAAGTGATGTCGCCATCATTTAATTTTTCCAATAAATCCAATTTGTATGGATCTTTTTTGTCTTTGAAGTACTCTATAGCCTCTTTTTTTGAAACTTCTTTCCTAATATATGGATGGTTTTGTTTTACCAATTCCATCATTTTCTTTTCAATCACTTCAAGATCATTCAATGTGATTTTTTCCTCACCTGTATCTATATCATAATAAAAACCATTTTCCACAGGTGGACCTACCCAAAACCGAACACCAGGATATAAATGCTCTATCGCTTCTGCCATCAAATGTGCCGAAGAATGCCACAAGGTCGCCTTGCCTTCATCGTCTTCCCATGTAAGTAATTTTAATTTACAATCTTTACTTATCGGTCTTGTAGCATCCCATATCTCATTATCTACCAGTGCTGACAATACCCTCTTAGCCAAAGAATGACTGATACTTTCTGCTATTTGCAGTGCAGTATGTCCCACAGGATATTGCTTTACAGACCCATCAGGCAAACTAACATTGATAATTTCCATAAATACTAAACAAACTTTAAATTAAAGTTGGCAAAAGTAAGAAATAATTTTTAAGATGTGTACGAATTCTGCAACAAATTAACTTCAAGAATCTATTTTATAATATTTGGATGTGTCCCTCGTTGCGTGCGGTGGCAGAAGCGGTATTGCCGCTTCTGCCACCGCACGCAAAAATTTTCCCCACTTCATTCACTCATTTCAATTATTTTTGCTACGCAAAACCCCACATGCTCACCAACACCCAACAAAGTTTTCTAGAACACCACTTAAAACAAAACAACATTGATTTTATATTCAACAAAATTACCCCCATTAGCGGCGGATGTATCAATGAATGCTACTGTATAGAAT
>DAHXOV010000076.1 GCA_027364695.1 bacterium | reverse complement strand
GTATAGACAGTGCGCTTACATCTACAATTTGTGCCCTTACAGGATATCCGTTCGTTGCATTGAACATGCCCATTTTACAAGCATCTCCTGAATATAAAAGAAGTTGCGAACACATCCATTGGTTGAAAAGCAAATTCTCTAATGTTAGTTCAGAAGAAGTGGATATGTCAGGCGTACTTGTAGAGTACATGAGGATTTTACCCAAAAACATTCAAAACGCTCACAACATGGCGAATTTAAGAGCCAGATTGCGCATGATTTGTTTGTACGCTTTTGCAGGACATTACGGATACCTCGTAGCAGGCACAGGAAATAAAATAGAGGACTTTGGTATAGGTTTTTTTACAAAATATGGAGATGGAGGCGTAGATATTTCACCCATCGCAGACCTAATGAAAAGTGAAGTCTATCAACTGGCAGAATATCTGGGTGTGTGCAAGAGTATTATTCAGGCAAAACCAACAGATGGACTATTTGAAGGCAGCCCTACCGATGAAGAGAAAATAGGCGCCAACTACGATGAATTAGAATGGGCAATGTGTTATCTTGAAAACCCCGACAATGAACTACTCAATGAAAGACATAAAGAAGTACTAAAAATATACAAAACAAGACAGCAATCCAACCTGCATAAAATGTTACCTATACCCGTATGTATTATCCCAAAAGAATTTAAATCCTCGTAAAGGAAAATTTTTGCATATTTGCATCAGATGAAAAAAGAAGCATTATATGTTTTATGTATTCTTATGATGCTCTTGTACTTTCATTGTACAGAGGAAAATAAAGATAATAATCATGAGGCAGTGTCAATAGAAACACTAAAAAAACAAATCAATGTTCAGAACTTTTTCAATACCATCCCCTCTTCTGTAAAAATTTTTCAAATCATACAAGAAACAAAATTAAATTACAATCCTGACTATGCAAATAACCCTACTGTTTATAAAAATTATTCGTTAGAAAGATCAAGAGCTTTGAATTTAGGTATTTATGGGGCTGACTTAGCTATATCAGGAGCCTTTAATCAGGCGCAGGAAAGTATGCTTTTTCTAAAGTGCACTAATTTTTAGCACAAGAACTAGGTATCAGCATGGCCTTTGATGAAGACATTATGACCCGACTGGAACAGTACAAAGAAAACAGAGACAGTACATTAGAAATTATTTCACAGGCATTTAAAAGAGCAGATAAAATACTTTCAGAAAATAAAAGAGAAGAACTCTCTGTGCTTATGATTACAGGGGCTTTTATAGAAGCAATGTATGCAGCAGGAGAATATGGACTAAATGAGATAAAAGACAGTGTATCAATGAAAAAAATACAAGCATTGTATGCACAACAACAAGAATCTTTATCATACTTGATTAACTTACTAGAAACCAATGGTAGTGAAGAAAATGATATAAAAGAAAAACTGCAAATTATTCTTCCTCACCTCAAAGCATCTGGCTCAGCAATACAGGCATTTAAGTCATGTCATCAACTCATAACAGAATTGAGAAAACAAATTATTTCGGTATATTAAAAATTTGATAGTAAAAAATAAATCTACTTAATTTGCCCACAACTAAAAAATAAATATATGCAATTCCCCGAACAACTTAGATACACTAAAGAACACGAATGGATCAAAGTAGAAGGCAATGTAGGCATAATAGGCATTACAGACTTTGCTCAAAAAGAACTTGGAGACATTGTGTATGTGGACATCCCAACAATGGGTGAAAAAGTAGATAGAGATAGCGTGTTTGGCACTATTGAAGCAGTAAAAACGGTTTCAGATATTTTCAGCCCCATTACAGGAAAAATTTTAGAATTCAATGCTTCTTTAGATGGATCACCTGAAAAAATTAATCAAGATCCTTATGGCGAAGGATGGATTGTTAAAATATCTGTTGATCATCCTGATGAACTAAACTCACTGCTTTCCGCAGAAGAATATAAAAGCACAATCAACATTTAATATAACTGTTTCATCTTATTGGAGCGCTTGTATTCCGTCTCTTAAAGTTCATTTTTTGATGGTTTGGCTTCTCACTCTTTATTAAATATTAAATGTAATGGTCATTCTGAATAAATTTTATCCTGCTAAAAATTATTCTATATCTGTCTGAAATAAACCAAAGACATTGTTCTTATTTATATTTGAAAAATTAAAAGTTCCATATTAAATTTGCAGCAAAAAGAAATTTATGTCACATCTTGATACTCCTCACGGAGAGGAAAAAAAGTCCGTTAATTTTTTAGCTCCTTTAATTGGCGGCTTGATAATATGGATCCTTGTGCTGATGATAGAAACTAATTTAGATGAGCACCATGAAGCAAAGGAAACACAGCATCCTTCAGAGCAAACACATGCGGGGCATTAAAACAGATGAAGAAAGATTGTATTGAAGTATATACAGATGGCGCTTGTTCGGGAAACCCTGGTAAAGGCGGATGGGCGGCTATTTTAATATACAACGGTTGTATTAAAAAAATTTCAGACGCTTATAGAAAAACAACTAATAATAGAATGGAATTAAAAGCAGTGATTGAATCTCTTAAATCTATTAAAAAAAAGGATATTCCAATAGTGGTACATTCAGATTCTCAATATGTAGTGAATTGTATCAACAATGCATATATTGAAAAATGGAAAAAAACAGGATTTAAAAATATAAAGAATCCTGATTTATGGAAAGAATTGATTGATTTAATAGCACCATTTAAACATATCCGATTTGAATGGGTAAAAGCGCATGCCTCCAATGCATTGAATAATGAGTGCGATAAAATAGCTGTCAATGCTTATCTTTCAAAGGATTTAGAAAATCAGTTAGGAATAGATACTTTTTATGAAAAGCAAGAAAGAACTTTGACAAACAATAAATCGTGATCAGATAATTAAAGATAATCTCATCAACATAAATGATGATACAGTTTTGCGACAATATCAAACAGTATAAAAACAAAAGTTTTTACCAACACTTGCAAATAGAAAAATTTTACTTCAAGACCTACCAGCATATTGATTATTCTATATACAAACAAGAGAGAATAAAGCATTTAGAAAGTATCAATGAAAACAATAGATTAGATTCCTTAATCAATTATTTACAGTACTATTCACCTAAAATAGCCGTATTTGCAGGTAGTTTCAACCCTTTTCACAAAGGACATTTTAATATATTAGAAAAAGCAGAGAGAATTTTTGATAAAGTGATGATTGCATTTGGAGAAAATCCTGACAAACTAAAAAGAACCTATCCTATTCCTTACACTATACAAAGTAGGCAAATAGAACACTACCATACACTACTTACTGACTTTATAGCAAAATTACCTTATCATGTAACAGTGATCCGTGGATTAAGAAATTCTACTGACTTTCATTATGAACAAAATCAATACCGCTATATGCAAGAGTTATTCCCCCGCATAAAAATCATCAACATATTTTGCGATAAAATCTATGAACACATTTCTTCATCAGGTATAAGAACACTTGAAGAATACAACAAACATCATCCATATCTATTAGAGTAATTCAAAAAGTATGATAGATAGAACGAAAGCCCCAACTATACATAATGTTGATAAAATAAGTCTATTGCCATTAGAAAGCAAAGAGTTTCCTAACGGTTTTAAATTATATTGCTTGCCCTCATTTGAAAGCAAAATTGTTCAACTATCTTTATTTTTTAAAGCAGGTTGGATCCATCAAAACAAAAAATTATTAGCCAATGCTTTTACATCACTTATTACCAATGGAACACTCCATTACTCTGCCCGAGAAATAGCAGAAATGTTAGAGTATTATGGCGTATTTTATAGTATTGAACCCTCTGCAGTTGATAGTAAATTGCAATTTACTTTTCTCAGAAAAAATGCTGAAAAAATTATTCCTATTATACAAGAAATGATACAATATGCCAATTTTCCACAAGAAGAATTAAATATCTATACTCAAACCAGTGTGGAACAATACCAGACACAAATTAAAAATGTTGGAACACTCGCTCAGTGGAATTATTCTAAAATTATTTATGGTACCCATCATCCGTTAAATAAGTTTCATACACCCGATGATTATCACCACATCACAAGAGACGATTTGCTTCAATTTTTCACTCAGCATATTCATCCTAAAAATGGATTTATTTTTATTTCAGGAAATATTGATCATACACTGATAGAACTTTTAAATGATTATCTCGGAACAAATACATTCCATCAAACTCAAAACACTTATGGTGAAAATATTCCTCTGCCTCAATCGTATGAAAACAACGAATATGTTCATTTACCAGATGCCTTACAATCCGCTATAAAAATAGGCGCTCTCATTCCTATCTACCCACAACATTCAGATTATTTTGACTTTTTGATTGCTCATACCTTATTAGGAGGTTTCTTTGGCTCTCGTCTGATGCGTGTCATCAGAGAAGAAAAGGCTTATACTTATGGCATTTATTCTAACTTGATGCCCTATGATAAATTTTCTTTGTTTACCATATCTTCCGAAGTAAAAGCAGAACATACTCAAGCCAGTGTAAATGAAGTCATTCACCAAATTCAGATATTACAAGAAAACCCGCCTAATGAAGAAGAACTCACCATTGTAAAAAATTATTTGTCAGGAGATATATTAGACAGTACAGATGGTATTTTAAAACAAGACAGTATTTGGAAATCTTTAATCATCAGGCATCTTGAAAAAGATTATTACAATAAATTACTAGTAAGAATAAAAGAAATAGAACCTGAGGAAATTAGTAATGTGTTGAAAAAGCATATCAATATTCAACAGCTAAAAAAGTGTATCGTGGGAAAAGTAAAGTAATCAATGACTGAATGAAAAGCCCTACACCAGATATTCAAAAACTGAAAGAGAAAGTAAAACACCTATTTCACATCTTTGAAAAACAAAATCCCAATCCCACAACAGAATTAAAATATCAAACACACTATGAACTATTAGTGGCAGTGATACTTTCAGCACAATGTACAGATAAAAGAATAAACCAAATCACACCTGCCTTGTTTAGAACATATCCTGATTTTCAATCCCTTGCTAAGGCTCGTATTGAAGATGTATTTCAGTTGATAAAATCATGCAGTTATCCCAATAATAAAGCAAAAAATTTAGTGGCAATGGCAAGAGATATAATGGAAAAATATAATGGAAAAATCCCTGATAAATTAGAACAATTAATCAAAATACCAGGTATTGGAAGAAAAACAGCCAACGTCATCCTTTCAGTAGCATTGAATAAACCCGCTCTTGCAGTAGATACACATGTATTCAGGGTATCTGCAAGAATAGGGCTAACTAAAAATGCACAAAATCCGGAACAAACAGAACAACAGTTATTAAAAATTATACCAGAAAGTTATTTGTCCAAAGCCCACCATTGGTTAATACTACACGGCAGATACATTTGCACAGCCAAAAAGCCTAAGTGTGAAACATGTATAATATCAAAGTATTGTGATTCTTTTCAGAGTAATGAGAAGATGTAATAGCCCAAAAGATGCTTTAAATAGAAAATAATAAAGAAAAGGACAAAGCATAGAGTTGATTAAATCCAAGAAGATAAAAACTAAAACCCCGTCAAAGACGGGGTTTTAGTTTAATTGAAGCATAACAACGCAAGTAAAAAAGCGTATTATTTCTTTTGATTAGTTATGCTATCTGTTTTAATAGTGATTCCTACTTTTACATTGTCTTCATCATCGTCATCATCATCGTCCTTTTTGCAGTGACCAGCTTGTTTTTTTTCGCAACGACTGCTATATTCATCTTCGCAATGCCCTTGCCCCATACCGTGATGATTGTACATCATTGATGACTTTTGACACGATTCTCCATTGTAACTTTTCATCATAAATCTTAACGAGCAGCAAAGCATTCCACCTAATGCGACGACAACAATGAGCCAACCTGCTAATTTAAATGGCCATTGAAGGTTTTCTTTCTGTACTTTGTACAGCAGCATTACACCTGCCGCAAGTGCTATC
>DAHXOV010000048.1 GCA_027364695.1 bacterium | reverse complement strand
TTTGTACTTAGCTGTAGGAGTAGGAACGGAATTGGCACAAGCTAAGGAGGTAAGAAAATTTACATTGAATGGACAAGAGAAGGAATATCTTTTAGAATATGCATTTGAAGCCGATTTCACCTTAGTCAAAGCGTGGAAAGGGGATACGGCGGGGAACTTAATATATCGCTCTACGGCTAGAAATTTCAATCCAATGATGGCTATGGCAGGCAAAATCACTATTGCAGAAGTAGAAATACTTGTACCAACAGGAGAATTAGAGCCCGATCAAATACATACCCCAGGTGTTTTTGTAAACAGAATTTTTCAGGGAGAAAAGTATGAAAAACGTATAGAGCAAAGAACAGTGAGAAAGTGTAAATAGTATCAATACAGCGGACTATTCACTTCGGCTGATATAATGTTTTTTGTTTTTTGGGGTCAGGTTTTTTGTTGTTAGAGTAATTATCTTCATGGTTTCTGATGTCAATGTCTTCTACCAACTTCCATTTTTCTTTATCTTTTACGAAAGCATCAAAACTACCATCGGGACCATAAAATTGATATTGTTCTTTCATATAAACATCCTCTCTTTCGGGTGAAAGATGACTGAATACTATGGCATTTTTTTTGGCTTCATATCTCAAAGTCATAACTACATCGTTGCTGTATTGAAACATGATTCGTTTGGGATTTTTTTTAGGCAATTTAAAAATATCTTTTCCAAAAATAGCTGTGCCATCGGGCTTGAAGTACAGTACATCTATGAATTTTCTTTGTACCAGTTTTTCATTTCCATCCCATCCTAATAATATCCAATAATTTTTAGCATCAATCATTTGATAATATAACATCCCATACCATTTTTGTGCTGTTCCTACATAAGTTTCGGGGCTGTTTTTAATGATTTCAGAGATGTCAGATAGTAGGTGTAATTGATATTCGGGCTTTTCATTTTTTTGTTTTTTGTGCCGATGCTGAATAAATCCGAAGTAGAGATGTGTGCCATCATTTTTTGGCAAGTTCCAGGTAAATATTCGGAATGTTTTTTCTTTATTTATCAGAATGGAGATCTCTTTTTTTAAGCTGTCAAATGGGTAATCAAACGATTCAGGATATTGTAGAATATCTTTTAGCGTCTGATAGGTGACTTGATTTGAATCTATTCGTTGTTTTTCATTACTTGATCGAAAGGCATAAGGAGCAATATTATTTAAATACATCTCTTTTTTTTGAAAGTAGGTGAATAGCGTATCTTTTTGAGATAACACATATTTTGTGAGTGTGCATAGCAGTAATAATGTGTAAGCTATTTTTTTACAGCGTTTCATTGGTATTTATTTGAATAAACAGATCTATTATTTTCTTTACAAATGAGTTCCATGAAAATTCTTTTTTAAATAAATGTATATTTTGGCGCATTTCTTCTAAATTGGTTGTATTCAAGAATTTTAGGATTGTTTTGGCGATACTTTCTGGATCGGGGTTACATAGCCAGCCTGTTTGTTCCTCTTTAATGATTTCTTTTAACCCACCTACATTGGTAGAAATGATGGGTTTTTCGTAAAAATAACTCATCATACTTACTCCGCTGTTAGTAGCGCTTTTGTACGGTTGAATGATTGTATCGCAAGCACTGAAATATAAATTTACTTCATCATCAGGGATAAAGAAAGTTTTTAAAATAATTTTGTTTTGAATACGATGTTTTTCTATGATTTCAAAATACTTTTTTTTATTTTCATAAAACTCTCCTGCGATGAGTATTTTAAATGCTTTGCCTTTCAATTCATCTCTGCTTATTGCTTCCAATAATATATCCAAGCCCTTATAAGGTCTTATCAATCCAAAGAATAAAATAATTTTTTCTTCTTTTGGCAGGCCTAGTATTTCTCTGGCATGCAATTGATCGATGGGTGGTGGATAGTTTTCATACAAAGGATGATGTACCAATGCTTTATTAGGATTATGAGTAAAAGTGTTCAAATCGTTCAGCACTTTTTCAGACATGCCAATAAAGCCATCGCAATGACGAAAAAAGTATCTTGTGAAGCTGTGGTCGCCTATTCTTTTTTCGTGGGGTATCACATTATCTGTGAGCGCAAGTATGGTGATAGATCGCTTTAATAATTTTGCAATAGTACCAAAGGCTGGGGCAAAAAATGGTAACCAATATCTAAATATGACAAGATCGGGCTTTGATTGATTGATATATTTAGCTGTTTTTATCCACGACAAAGGGTTTATAGTATTGATAAGACGAGTGATTTTAAAGGTAAATTTTTTAGAAAAAGAGGCTTCAAATTGCGAACTACCTGGAAATAATAAAGATGGATATTGTAAAGTGAAAGAGACAATTTCTGCTTCTATATTTTGTTCTATAAAAGCTTTACACATATTTTCATTGAATCTGGCGGGACCGCCCCTATAAGGGAATGCAGGACCGACTACAATGATTTTTTTTATGGCTTTATTCATTGAAATGTTTGAATTAGCAACAAATATACCAAAAGAGACAGCAAGTGATTTATTTATATTTTTTAAATGAGAGGCAAATGGAATGGAGCAATTAAAAATATCCTTTTTCTACTAATTGTACAGCTTTTTCTACCATGTAATCTTCGTCTGTTGGGTCATAAGTTACTTTCATAGAATTGCCAAAGATAAAAGCCAATGCTTGCCACATAGCTGCTTCAAATCCTCCTCGCATTTCTTTGACTATTTGATAAGTCGTCTTACCTGTTTCTCGGTACATTAGTTTCATTAGTATTTTACCTTGTGTTGTGGATAAATTTTTTAGGTCTTCTTCAAACTTTGTTCTCAGTTCTTTCTCACATTGTTTAATAAATAATTTTCTTTCTTTTTCTGATTGTATTTGCGCTAGTTTGTTATCCATTTCTTTTAGTATAGCAGCGGCAAGTATGGCATAGGGATATACTTTTTTTACATGGTATTTTGTTCTTGTCCACTGTTCAAATATTTTGGAGGATGTGGTAGCCTTGCCCCAATAAGCCCAAATTTGTACTTCGGGTAGTTCAATGAAAGGAATGGTATCATTGTTTATCAAAATGGCTCTTAGGGGGATAGAAACAGGTATATCCTGAGCTAAAGTACATTGGCTCCAATACAAGAAAAATATAATGAATAGCTTTTTCATATCTGTTTATACATTATACGAAAAAGTGTAACCTGTGGTTTAAAATAAATTTAGTCAAAAAAATTAAATAGATTATTCTTCATTTTCTAATTTTTTGAGCATTTTGCTAATGCTGCTTTCAGAAGATTTTAATTTTTCTTTACAATATAAAATAAGTATTGCCGCTTTATCCACTTTTTCAAGCAAAACATCAAGGTCTAAATCTCCGGCTTCTATTTCTTTTACTATTTTTTCTAGTTCATCAATGGCTTGTTTATAGGACAATTCTTTTTTATTATTCTCCATATTTTGTAATTTTGATATGAGTAAGACTGGCTTCTATTTCTGATAAATAAAGTTTGATTTTAACTCTTTCTTGCTCTTTAATAGAGGAAGCATTTTTGATGACTTTATTGTTATTGTCAAGGAGGATGCTGTACCCTCTTTTTAGCGCATTATTGGGATGTAGTATTTGCAAGTGTTTTTCTATATTGTTGAGTTGTATTTTTTGATCTTGAAGGCGTTGAGATGTTTTTTGTAATAGTTGATTTTCATTGATTTGAAGTTTTTGATGATTTTCTCCCAAAGTATGTTTTATGTTATGATAAAGATCTTGCTTAGTTTTTTGAAGCATTTTATCTTGTTTAGACAATTTGTGGTGTACAGCATGTTTCATCTGATGAGCCATTTGCAATAAATCATGTGCTTGTTTTTTTAGTAGAATATCGGGGATGTTTTTTATCCATTGTTCGTGTTTGTTCAAATTAATATACTGTTGTTGAAAAATTTCTTTGATGAATAATAAAATTTTATTAGTTGATTGATTTATCAGTGTATGTTGCTCTGTAAGACAAGTATTGATTTGTTGAATGATGTTTCTTTGAGCCTCTGATACTCTTTGCTGAAATTGTTCAAATTTTTGAATCATCATCATCGCTGTGTCAGTGGGTGTAATACCATTTTGATGCGCTACCATTTCGGCTACTGTATAATTGGTAGAATGTCCTATTCCTGTAATGATGGGCAGGGGAAAGGTAGCAATGGTTTTGCACAGATCATAATCATTGTAACAAGATAAACCTGCTTCGCCGCCTCCGCCTCGGATAATCAACACAAGGTCATATAAACCAGCGTTTTCTCTGATTTTTTCTAACTGATTTTTAATTTGAATAGTTGCAGCTTCGCTTTGTAATAAGGATGGATACAAATCATAGTGAATTTTATACAGATGTTTGTACTTTTGAAAGGTGGTAATTAAATCGTTGTATCCTTTGCTTGTTTCAACTGAAATAATGGCTAATTTTTGGGGCACTAATGGGCTAGGTAGTTTTTTATTACTCTCAAAAATGTTTTCTTTTTTTAATCGTTCAATGGTTTGTTTTTTTTGTTTCTCTAATTCACCGAGTGTAT
The DNA here is from genome assembly GCA_027364695.1 of bacterium. Taxonomy (GTDB): domain Bacteria; phylum Bacteroidota; class Bacteroidia; order B-17B0; family Aurantibacillaceae; genus BPGX01. The sequence continues at coordinate 1,959 of DAHXOV010000048.1, read as the reverse complement.
AATTAGGATCAATGTCTTTTATTTCTATGTTTAACCCATAGCGAGGATGATATCTAACGGTTACATACAACAAACTATTGATATTTTCTTTGAGTGGTTCACCTATTGTGTCAATAAATTTTTGATTAATGCGTAGCCAATCATTTTTCCATATAACTCCTCGCATGCTGCAAATCACATCATTGTCTTTTTTTTCAAGCAGGTCAGGATAGGCATGACCACTACGGTAGATGTTTAGTTTATGTATTTCTGCTTTTACCCAGAAAGATTTTCCTGAAAAAGTGTTGTCAATGGCGCGTTGTATGAGTAGATTGAGTTCATATAAAGACAAAATATTATTTTGAGTCTCTGCTATCATACTTGTGATGCTGTATTATTATTGACTGCATTATTACCCAATCTTTTAATTACTCTTAGATGATGAGAGTGTGTTTTTAATTCAGGTGAAAAAATACCGTAGTGATCTATTTTATCTATACGTACTCTGCCTGATGCGTGAATAATGTATTCTTTATTTAATAAAATACCTGTGTGTGTAATATTTCCTTCTTCGTTATGAAAAAAGGCTAGATCGCCGGCTTGTACCTCATCCAAAAAAGTTAAAGGAATACCGTGTTGTGCCTGATCTTTTGCATCTCTTGGTAATGAATAGCCTGCCAACGTACAACAAACCTGTGTGAGCCCCGAACAATCTATGCCCATAAATGTTTTCCCTCCCCACAAATAAGGAGCATTTAAAAATAATGTTGCAAATTCTACACATGCTTGTCCATTGTAAGGCATTTTGTTTTGTGAATGGTATGCCTGTGTTTTACCATACATCTCATAAATACTGCTTTCTATTTTAAATTGATTTTGATGATACATAGGTAAGTGAGCGCCCATAGGAATGATGTAATAATTTTTTCCTGATTGGATGAATTGTAAAATTTCTGCATTCAGATGTATGTTGTTATTTATTATTTGATGATAGGCAGATTCGTTCAAAGCAAAATGTTGAAGATGGTTTATCCAGCACTCATATCCATCGCTATCCGCTTTTATTTTAAGCCACTTTGGAATTTCTTCAATAATACGATAAGTTTCTCCAAATAAAAGTTGTGTGGTCATTTCGCTTTTACTGGATGGATCTGTTCTACAAGCTATGACAGAGAGTTTGCATATTCCATACATTGAATTCATATTCATCTTCGTTTTTGCAAATATCTACATTTTTTTGTTGGCATTTTTGAAAAATCAAAACCAATGATAACGGTCATACAAGCGGTCAAACATATTTCTTCTTTTCCTTCTTTTGAGGTGTTTTTTATCTTTATCGGATGGATCTTTATGCCAGTGAAGTTGAAAATAAAAAAGCCTTATGCCTGCTGAAAATCCTACATTTCTTATATTAGTTGTATTGTCAGATGTTATTTTGGTTACTCGCATATTGTAATCCAAAAACAAAGTAAGAAATTTAATATGTACTTCCGCGCCAAGCCCTGCATTCATTCCCCACTGATAAAAAATTTTATCATCTGCTATTTTTTGAAAATTTTTATCTATCAGTTGAAATGCAGAAAATTTAGTATATGCGACACCAAACATTGGATAGATGAAAAAAGATCCGCTTTCATTGCTAATGATGTAGTGAAAATTCATGTTGTAATTTTGTAATTCAGCGCTTTTCCAAAATGGTAAAATATCTATCTTTTGAAAATAAGAATACTTCAACTCTAATCTTGTGAGATTGTGAAATAAATAATGCGCATTAAAATCCCAGCCCTCAATGTATTCCACATCATTATAGTTCTCTTGCAAAGCAAGGGTGTTTAAAATTTTACCTACTCCTATTTGAAATGATCTGATAACTTGAATAGAATCCAATGTTTGAGATAACACTAAGCGATTTAAAATAAAAATCAATAAGAATACTTGAGCGTAAAATTTCATTTAATTGAAAGAAAAGAGGAAGTACAG
>DAHXOV010000027.1 GCA_027364695.1 bacterium | reverse complement strand
TACTTATACAGACTACTTCGTACCACTAAAAACAGGTTTGGCAGCACTAATGAGATTGGCATTTATGAAATGCAGGGCGACGGCTACGACAGGTGAATAATCCATCAGAAATACTTATCAACCAAAGAGACGAAGCCGTATCAGGGGTAGCAATTGCTACAATACTGGAGGGCAATCGCCCACTTATGATAGAAACACAGGCATTGGTTACAACCTCAGCGTATGCTACAGCTCAAAGATCTGCTACTGGTTTTGATTTAAGAAGATTATCTATGATACTTGCTGTTTTAGAAAAAAGATATGGATTAAAATTATATCAAAAGGATGTGTTTATCAATATCGCAGGAGGATTAAAAGTGGAAGATCCTGCTACAGATCTTGCTCTTGCCGCGGCTCTCACTTCAAGTAATTATGACATACCGATTTCTCAAAAAACATCTTTTAGTGCAGAAATAGGATTGACAGGAGAAATAAGACCTGTTAACAGAATAGAGCAAAGAATATCAGAAGCAGAAAAACTTAAATTTGAAAGAATATTTATTTCACAAAGCAATTTTAAATCCATTCAGCAAAAATCGTATCGCATACAAATCATTGGAGTCAATAAGTTAGAAGAAATGTTTCAGAAGTTATTTAAATCATAATATTTCTTCAGAATGATCAAAGTCTCTTTCATAAAAGAATCTTTATTATTTACTATTGGTAATGCTTTACCTATTACTGCAAGTGTTATTTTATTGCCTTTTTATGCCAACTATCTGGATACTGTCAATTATATTACATTAAGTTTTTATATTGGAATTTCTCTCTTATTTCAAATCCTTTTTTCTTTTTCATTTGAACAATATTATGGTGTCATCTATACAGAGATTAAACAAGATACAAATAAAGTAAAAGTATTAAATGGAAGCGTTTTTATTTATCTCATCTTACATGGATTGCTGATAATGCTACTCAGTATTTTTTTTGCTAAACCATTACTATCAATTATTTTTCAGGAAGATATTCCTGTTGTTTTTTATCCGTATGGCTTGCTTTCTATTGTTACAGGTTTTTTCAATGCATTATTCAAAGTATCTATTTCTCATTTCATTTATGCACAAAAACCAAATGTTTTTTTCTTTTCCAATGGTATCAATTTTTTAGCTACTATTACTTTTTCTCTAACAGGACTTTTACTTATTCCCAATTCTCTTTCGGGTCCGATATATGGGCGTTTTCTTTCGGGTCTTGTCATTGTATTTTTCAATTACATTATTATTCAGCAAAATGTACGATGGGCAATAGAATGGGCGTATATTAAAGAATTGCTGAGTAAAACATGGTCACTTTTTGTTTATGCGATTGTTATGTGGCTGACTTCAAATGCAGACAGATATTTTTTGAAAAACTATGTCAATGTCCATGAATTAGCAAGTTACGATTTAATCATGAAATGTTTCATAGGGATTGAATTTATTCAAAATGGACTTTCTATGGCAATCATTTCAAAAATTTTTAATATATGGAAAAATGAAAATAAGATAACTTTTTCATCACAGGCAAACAAATATTTTAATGGATTTATTATTTCTAATATCACAGCCATTCTTATTTTTGTTTTTTTATTACCATTCTTTATACAACTGATTATAGAAGACCACACCTATTACGCTTCTTTTAAATACACTGCTTTAATAGGATCTGTATATATTTTAAGGGTTTTATCTTACCCCTATTATTTTTCTTTTTTATATTCAAAGAAAACACTTCGGATGTTCGCGCTAAATGCAATGATCGTTGTATTACAAATTCTTCTTTCGTATATTTATATTTCTCAATATGGCTTGATAGCAGCCATCTTTATACATATTCTCACAAAAATATTAATAGTTGTGTTTTACCAGTATTATCATTTAAACAATTTTCAAAATCATCAAATCATTCAATGGTTTGGCATACCTGTATTTATTACAATTTTATCGATTCTACTATTTTATTATTTCAAGGAAAACTATTTATTCACCAATTTATCTTTATTCACCATTTCCTTTATTCTTATTTTCTTGGTGTATAAAAATGAATTAAAGCTGTTGTATCAAACCTTGTTATCTAAAATATTCAAGTAGAAGAAATAATTCTTGCTCAATCATAAATAACTGTGTAAAATTGTGCTAAAAAATATATGTCCAAAAAGATTGTCAAAGTAAAAGACATAGAATGTGGTAATAAAAACCTATTCCTCATATCGGGTCCTTGTGTGATTGAAGACGAAAACACGATGTATAGAACAGCAGAGAAACTT
>DAHXOV010000274.1 GCA_027364695.1 bacterium | reverse complement strand
TTGCGAACTGCCAGGATCTCCCTGTCTTCCTGACCTTCCTCTCAACTGTCTATCTACTCGTCTTGATTCGTGTCTTTCTGTACCGATAATCGCAAGTCCTTTTGCTTCTTTTACTCCATATCCTAGTTTAATATCTGTTCCACGTCCTGCCATGTTGGTAGCAATGGTAACGGTTCCTGCTTTTCCGGCTTCTGCTACAATTTCTGCTTCTTTTTGATGATGCTTAGCATTCAACACGTTGTGTTTGATTCCTTTTAGTTTTAGCATTCTGCTTAGTATCTCAGAATTCTCTACCGATGTAGTACCTACTAGTACGGGTCTTCCACCTTGTACAAGTTTTACAATCTCTTCTATCACAGCATTGTATTTTTCTCTTTTTGTTCTATATACTAAATCTTCGTGGTCTTTTCTAATGACAAGGCGGTGCGTAGGTATAACCATTACATCTAATTTGTATATATTCCAAAATTCTTGTGCTTCTGTTTCAGCGGTACCTGTCATACCTGCGAGTTTATGATACATTCTGAAATAATTCTGCAAGGTAATGGTGGCATAGGTCTGTGTAGCGGCTTCCACTTTGACATTTTCCTTTGCTTCTATTGCCTGATGTAAGCCGTCGCTGTATCTTCTGCCTTCCATAATACGTCCTGTCTGTTCATCTACTATTTTTACCTGTCCGTTGTCCAATACATAATCTACATCTCTTTCAAAAAGGGTGTATGATTTGAGTAATTGATTGACGGTGTGTATTCTTTCGCTCTTCAGACTAAAATCCTGAAGTATGGTTTCTTTCTTTTGCGATTTTTCTTTAGGGCTTATATTCTGTTTTTCTATCTCTGCAACTTCTTCTCCTACGTTAGGAATGACAAAGAATTTTTGATCGTTTACCAATGAACTTAAAAAGTCAATGCCTTTATCTGTGAGTTCTACCTGATTGTTCTTCTCGTCTATTACAAAAAACAATTCTTGATCTATTTTATGCATCTCTTTCATTTGATCTTGCATATAATAGTTTTCTGTTTTTTGTAGTAATGTTTTTACTCTTGATTCGCTTAAAAATTTAATCAATGCAGAATTTTTTGGCAAGCCTCTGTATGCTCTCAATAGTGGAACGCCTGCTTCTTTTTCTTTACTTTCTGAGAAATGTTTTTTTGCTTCTACAAGGCAGGTCTGAACAAATTGTTTTTGAGCGTTTACTAGTTTTTCGACATAGGACTTATATTCATTAAATTCATGCTTATCTCCTTTTGGTGTAGGTCCTGAAATAATAAGTGGGGTACGGGCGTCGTCTATTAAAACAGAATCTACCTCATCTACTATAGCATAATGGTGCCCGCGTTGTACTAATTCATCAGGCGAAGAGACCATATTGTCTCTCAAATAGTCAAATCCAAATTCGTTATTTGTACCGTAAGTAATATCACACAAATAAGCATTCCTTCGTTCGGTTGAATGTGGTTCATAATTATCAATACCATCTACAGTAAGCCCGTGAAATTGAAAGAGTGGTCCATTCCATTGACAATCACGGCGAGCAAGGTAATTGTTGACGGTTACTAAATGCACCCCTCTACCTGCCAATGCATTGAGATATAAGGGTAGAGTAGATACCAGTGTTTTACCTTCTCCTGTTGCCATTTCGGCAATCTTACCACGATGCAGGGCAATACCTCCAATCAATTGCACATCATAGTGTACCATATTCCACCGAACAGGATGCCCCATTACATTCCATGTTGTTTTCCATATTGCTTTATTGCCGTGTATTTCTATAAAGTCTTTTCCCTGTTCTGCTAATTTTTGATCTGCGGAAGTTGCAGTAACTTCCAGTGCTTCGTTCTCAACGAACCTGCGGGCTGTTTCTTTTAGCACAGCAAATGCTTCGGGTAAAAGTTCTTCTAAAATTTCTTCTGTTTTTTCAACGATTTTCTTATCTGATTCTTCCATCTGTTTGAATAATTTTTCTTTTTCGTTCACGTCCATTTCGGGGTTTTCATCAATACGTTGTTTAATCTCCTGAATTTTTATTTGTTCTTCGGCTATATGTTCCTGTATTCTCTTTTTAAATTCAGTGGTTTTGTTTCTCAAATCATCGTTACTCAATGAAGATAAAGAAGCATACATTTGATTGATTTCTTCAACAATGGGTAATATCTGTTCAATATCTTTTTGCGATTTTGTTTTCAGATTAAATATTTTCTTTATGACATCCAACATAAAAGTTATTTGAACCTGCAAATTTACGAAAATAATAAGGGTAGGACAGAATAATAATATTTTTAAACATTATAAAAAACGACTAATTCTCTATTTTTCTTTCTATCTTATCAAAAACGGGCTTTAGAAGATAAGACGTGCTCAAAGTAGAAAATATTCCTATCAAAACTAAAATAACATAGATACTTTCATTTATAAATCCATTGTCATAAGCAATCGTAGCAATTACTAAGTCCATCAACCCTTTTCCATTGAGCCCTATACCTAAAATGAAAGATTCTTTTTTGTTGTGTCCTGAAATGATTCCTCCTAAAAAACCTCCTAATACTTTTGAAGCAACCGATATAATCAAAATAATTATCAGTAGCCACCAGTCATCAATTACTTTGACATCTACATTCAACCCAATGACGGCAAAAAAAAGTGGTGACAAAAAACCCATGCTTATACTGCCAATACTCTTCTCAAATGAATGATAATGCTTGTGACCCAACACCTCCTTTCTCAGCAATAAAGCACCAAAGAATGTACCAACTACCATGTGTATTCCGGCTATTTCTGATATACTTGAAAAAATCAATATAAATAATAATATAATAGAAAAAATGCTTTCCTTGCTTTTAAATAAGTTGAGATATCTCTCAATAAATTTTTCTATAAAATTAATATGATAGCGGCTTGTAATCCATTGAATAGCTCTGTGTGTAATAATTACTACTATAAAAAAGAATAAAACTTTAAGTGTCGTCATTACAAGCAAAACAGTTAAATCAAGCCATCCTATTTGATCATTATCAGATGTATTAATCAATACCCCTAAAATCATTAAAGCAACAATATCATTAAAAGCGGCGGTAGAAACAATTTTCTTGCCTATATCTGTATTTAGTTTGCCAATATCCATCAACAAACGAATACTTACAGGCAAAGCAGTAATTGATATACATAAACCCAAGAACAAAGACGCTAACATGGATAATGAGAAAACTAATCCAACAAAAAAACCCAATGAAATAGGAACTATAAAACCCATAATGGATACCCAAATATTTCTTCCTTTTATTGCATCTTTTAATTCGTCCACATCTATTTCCAAGCCTGCTAAAATCACTAAAAAAAATACCGCCATATCAGCTATTACTTTCAACTTCTCATCAACGTTTATCCATCCTAATACACTTGCCCCCAATATAATCCCTGCCAATATCTCCCCTATCATTGAGGGTTTGTTCATCCTTTCAAATAATTCACCTAAAAACCTTGAAAAGACAAAGAGTATCAGAATTTTTACAAATAGATGATGGGATAATAATTCATTCACCATATCGGCACAAAAGTAAACAAGCTCATTGATAGCTTTGCATTAAATTGAAGTTAATTTTTTAAAATTTGGAGTAAACAAAATTTTTTATATCTGTTCCTGAGCGCATTGGGCTACTACAAAAAGAGGATGTACAAAATACAATAACATTCTCATCAAAAGCCTCCCATACATCTTCTTTTTCTTTTAATACATTCATACTTATCATCAAATAATTAAAAAAATAAAATATCGGGACTTGCAATAATTGCCTGTGTAATTCATAGTTTTTTTTACTCATATCTTTTACCATATATAAACCAAAATACGGTTCTTTTTCTATCTCTTCTTTCAAGGAGAGAATGCCTGGCTCAATAATAATTTTATCATATACTTGATTACTCAATAAATACTTTAGTATGTCTTTTGCTTTGTCAATCCATTCTGTAGTATGAAATATTTTTCCATATAAATTCAAAATCCTTGCCGTCTCAATATTTTCGCTCACTATACAATCGGGATAAATATAATTAGCTATGGGTAAATAACTCATCACTCCATTTGCACTGACAAATTTTTGAATCATTTGATCCAATAATTTCTTCCCTTCTTCAGCATATCTTTCAACGCCAATGGTACGATACAATAATAATAAACTCTTGGCAAAATAAATTTGATCCACAATAGCCACCGTTATATCGTTGTTATATGAGTGATTGTAAAAACCATCTTCTCTTTTCCTGTTTTTCATAATGTATTCAGCGGCATGCATAGCGTCATCCAAATACTCTTTATGTCCCGTATAAGCATAAAGATAAATCAAGCTTTCTATCATTTTACTATTGTTGTCTGTAAATGCATTCGTATCTATGGCAGGAAGGCCTAGTTTCAATCTTTCCAAATCGGACAATAAAAAATAATCGTGGGCTTTTTCTCCTTTGATTAAATCCGCATCTTGTGCATTAGCAAAACTATTATCTTTCTTTTTGAAAAATCTTTTCACATAGTCATAATTCTTTAGCGCTGCCCGAAAATAAGTAGAATCATTGCTCAAATAAAAATACCATAAATACATTTTAATATACCTTGCCTGAACAGATAATAATTTTTCGTAATGAGCATGTTGCCAGTCGCCATGTGTAGAATATTGATAAATACCTCCCCATGCTTTATCCATCAATTGCAAAGAGTTTTTTACAGATACCTCCAGCCATTTCTTTAATGTATCATTATTAGAATGATTCAACGCATATTCAAACATTTCAAAGTCCAATGATTTTTGTGCAGAATTAAATCCTCCTGCTTGTATATCAATACCACTCATCACATCTTTTTTGATGGCATGAAAATTGACACGTTGCTCTTTGTCAGAAATATCTGTAGATGGTTGATTTTGTTGATTTTGTTCTAATGTTAATTTTCCCGTTTTGGCTTTTTTCAAAATATCTAAAAAATCGTCTGCTTTAATATACCCTGCTTGTTTAAAAATTTCTTTTCCGTCATAAGAAAAAATAATCGTAGCGGGCCATCCATAATCTCTGTATTTATTGGCTAAATCAGGTCTTTGATCGTGATCTTCTGTACATACAATAAAATTTTGGTTCAAATACTGAACTACTTTTGGATGATGATATGTTTTTTCTTCCATCACATGACACCAATGGCACCAATTGGCTGCAAGATGCAATAATAC
>DAHXOV010000378.1 GCA_027364695.1 bacterium | reverse complement strand
CCCTAATGCTGCTACAACGACGACTCTATTTAGTAGGCTGGCGTAGTATCCTTTTTGATTCATCCTCAAAAATTTCAATGCAAATATAAAGATAAATCCATCAACGCTTTGTAAAATTCAAAATATACTTCTGTTCTCCATACTTATTTGGCGCTCTACAGTTTTTTATTTTACCTATTTAACAGCAGGTTAAGTTTTTTACTCAAAAAATCTTTTTGTACTTGAAATTCATTATCCAAGTCCATGGCTTGAAAATACATTTGTTCATTTTGACCCGATGAGATTAATTCATCTGCCATAGGGAAAAGTTCACAATTTTCAATTTGAATGTGATCTTCTAATAGTTTCAGATATTCATGAAAAATATTATATGATTTTTGATATTCCTTTTTTTCTAAATAATGTTTTATGTCTGCTATGTATTCTCTAAACATATTATGTTGCTCCATCATTTCTCCTACTACTCCTTGCGCTAACATTGGATTTTGTTCAATCATAACAGGGAATAAAATATTTTCTTCTTTGAGATGATGAATTTTATCTGCGTATGTTTTGCAAAATTCTATCATAAACTGAAGGTTGTTTGTAAACGCATTTTTATCTGTTTCCCATAGCCCATTGATATTTTCAAGTAATTGCGACAGAAGTAATATTACTTCGTGTTCCATCATCAGGGTATGTGTGATTTTATTGCTCATATTTCCCATATATTTGATCCTGCCAATAATTTGTTTATTGATGGTGATGGTCTTTTACTTTTAATTTGCTCCATATTTTTCAATAATAATTCTTCGTAAGATGGTTTATTTTCTTTGTATAAAATGCCAAAAACAGAGGGGAAGTTTTCATATCCTGGCATTGAAAATTGTGATAGTAAGAATGCTTTTTGTTTGTCAGAACTATCGTGTATCCATAGTCGTTGATCGCCAATACTTTCTTCTTTTACATTTACAATTTTTGGGTGATTTTCTTCTAAAATAATTGTCAATTCTTTGTTATGACCAAATAATAATGGTTTATTTTCTTCTAGATACAAAGTATGAATATCTTTCTTTTCCTTTTCTGTATAAACAGAGAAGGCTTCATCATTGAATATTTTACAGTTTTGATATACTTCAACAAAAGAAGTGCCCGTAAATTGAGCGCTTTCTTTCAATATGTAGTTCATGTGCTGTAAATTCTTGTCTATTGTTCTGGCAACGAAACATGCCCCACTGCCTATTGCCAACGAAGCAGGATGGATGGGATAATCAACAGAGCCATAGGGAGACGAATAAGTGATTTTATTTTGTTCTGAAGTCGGCGAATATTGTCCTTTGGTTAATGCATAAATTTTATTATTAAACATTACTATGTGGATGCCTATATTTCTTCTTAACCCATGAATGAAATGGTTACCGCCGATAGACAAGCAATCTCCGTCTCCTGTAATGACCCACACATCCAGTTCTGGTCGTGCTATTTTTAATCCAGAGGCAATGGCGATAGGTCTTCCATGAATACCATGTATTCCATAAGTG
>DAHXOV010000377.1 GCA_027364695.1 bacterium | reverse complement strand
TTCTCCATCTGGAAATAGGATCACTTTTACTTGCAATCCATCTTCCAGAAGCATATCTATGGCTCGGATACTGGCTTTTATACCCGCCGCATCTCCATCGTATATAACCACAATATTTTCTGTAAATCTGTGAATCATTTTTACTTGTTCTACAGTGAGTGATGTTCCAGAAGACGCTACTACATTTTCTATACCTGCCTTATGTAAAGAGATAACATCGGCATATCCTTCCACCAAATAGCATAAGTCTTTTTTTATAATTGATTTTTTTGCCAAATGAATACCATATAAGGTTTTACTCTTATCAAATAATGCAGTTTGTGGCGAATTGACATATTTTGCGATATTTTTTTCTTCACTTAATGTTCTTCCTCCAAAACCAATGACTTTTCCTGATATATCTGCAATAGGAAAGATAATTCGTCCAAAAAAACGATCGTAAACTTTATGTATATGGATGGGTTTTCCTTCTTCCCAGTCAGAGCAGCTAACAAGTCCTGATTTTAGTAAAATTTCAGCCGTGTATCCTGATTGTATTGCCAGATCTGTAAAAGCCCTTTTATTAGATGGGCTGTATCCCAATTGAAATTTTTGAATGAGTGAAAAATCAAATTTTCTTTTGTTGTATAAATAATTTAATCCGATGTTTTTACCTTCATCTGTGTTAAGTAATATTTGAGAAAAGTATTTTTGCGCAAACTGCAATGCTTCCAATAATTTTTCTCTTTCCGACTTTTCTTTGATAATTTCTTCTGTTTCCTCTATTTCTTCTACAACTATATTGTATTTTTTTGCGAGCCATTTTAATGCTTCGGGATAGGATAACTTCTCGTGATCCATTAAAAACTTAAGCACATTTCCTGATGCACCACACCCAAAACATTTGTAAATACCTTTTGTTGGAGACACACTGAAAGAGGGTGTTTTTTCATTGTGAAAAGGACATAATCCCACATAATTGACACCTCTTTTTTTCAATGCGATAAAATCAGACAGAACTTCTTCAATTCTCGCAACAGTAAGTATTTTATCAATTGTAAATGAAGTAATCATGTTTTGGTAACAATAAGCAAAGGTATTTTATTTTTCGCTTCTATGCAAAAGAAGAATTGTAATAATATAACCTTTCTACAAAAATACTTACTATATATAAGTTAAGATATATTTAATATTTTGTGAAACAGAAGATGTTTATCAGGAAAATAAAATAAGTACTTTTGCTGAAAAAATGAAATTCATTTGCATTGGAAAAAATTATTCTGAACATGTAAAAGAAATGGGATGGAAAGATGATCACGAAATAGTATTATTTATGAAGCCCGAGACAGCCTGGTGTAAGACCTGTGAAGTACCTTATCCTGCTTTTTCGAGCCATTTGCAGTATGAATCAGAAATTGTTATTCAAGTCAATAAAGTATTGCAGAATGTAAGTAAAGAAGATGCCTTAAAACACATTGAAAAAATAAGTGTAGGTATTGATTTTACAGCAAGGGATATTCAGATAGAATTGAAGAAGAAAGGTATGCCTTGGGAAAAATCTAAAAGTTTTGACGGTTCTGCTGTGGTAGGAGTTTGGAAAGCATTTGACAAAACCAAAGAGTATGAATTTCATCTGGAACTAAATGATAAAGAAGTACAAAGAGGAAATTCCAGAGAAATGATCGTTCCTTTTGCAGAACTCGTTGCTGTCGCTTCGCAATACTTTACTATTTATCCTGAAGATATGATATTTACAGGCACTCCACAAAATGTTGGGGATGTAAAAAAAGGCGATGTATTAAAAGGTTATTTGGAAAATGAAAATGTCTTTGAAGTAAAAATTATATAATGAAATATATTGCGATATTTTTTATCAGGATGTATCAGATGATGCTTTCTCCTCTTTTGCCTAATGCATGCCGTTTTACACCTACTTGTTCCCAATACACCTTGGAAGCAATAAGAAAATACGGGTTCTTGAAAGGCACATGGTTAGGCATGAAAAGAATATCACGCTGCCGACCAAATGGAGGTAGTGGCTATGATCCCGTGCCTTAAACTATAAATGTTACAGGTAAAAAACAAGGTATGGCTTTTTCTTCAACTGAGTTGGTAATTCGCCGTTCTATAATCCAGTATGATTGATCAGATACCAGAACTAAAATGTGCTAGACTTTCTCTTTTCATAGGATTCACAATCATAACAGCGATATTACTGATGTCTATAATTTTTTGAACATCTGTACCACTAAAGAATTCCTTTATAGATAAATCGGGCTTGTTCATCACAATAATCAGATCTGCCTCTATTTTATTGGCATATTCTACAACAGTTTTTGAGATATCATCTGTACCAATAGATTTGTTTGAACAGGGGATTCCTTTACTTTTAATAAACTGTTTCACTTGATGAGAATAAGCGAGCAATTGGTTTTCATATCCTTCGTCACTGGGTGAAAATATAGCCAGCAAGCGAATGGAGGCGTTGTAATATTTGGCGAACTGAATAGCCACATCTACTTTTTCGCGACTTTCAGTGGATAGGTCTAATGGTAATAAAATATTCTCACAGCCGTCTCTATTTTCTCTTCCTCTTATGGTAATGACAGGGCATGGGGATTTTCTTATCATGCTAAATGCGCTGGATTTAAATATGTCTTTGAATTCAATATGACTTTCTAATCCTACCATAATAAGAGTTGAGCCAATCTCCTTAGCCACTTTATATGTTTCTTCATATACATTTCCTTTCACTGTCATAAAATCGGTAGGCAAGCCGCTTTCCTGCTCTGTTTTTTTGGCTAATTCTTTCATTTCTTCAAATCTTTCCATCCCTCTTTTTTCATAACAATACAGCAAGACAAGACGGGAATGTGTATATTTTGCCAAGTTATACGACTGCTTAACAGCAGTCAATGATTGTTCAGTAAAATCAATTGGAATTAAAATAATACCACGTTCTTTAATCTTCATATATTTGGTGTTTAAGGTTATATTATTCTACTTTTTCCACTTCCATCTTTTCTACTTCTTCTTTTTTAGTGCCATCAGGGTTAGTGGGAGTACTGGCATCTTTTTGGTACATTTTATTAAATTCCTCAATCGCTTGCCGAACCTGATCTATTTGTAAATGCCATTTATCTACATTTTCTATGAGCATGGGTTGTTCCTGAAATAATTCTTTTAATGCTTTTTTGTATGGTTTTTCCTTTGGTAATTGAACCATTCCAGCCAATTTGCTTTTTTGATCAGCTTGTGCATCTGTAACATAATATACTGGCACTGCCACTTTCCTGTTTTTTTCCATTTTCTCTTCATTAATCTGATAAAGAGTAACTCTCCCTTTTTCTAATACTTCGGCAAAATAATCTGTCTCACCAATTTTTAGTATTTCAAATTTTCTATCACCAAAGCCATAGGCCCTGGCTTTTTTGGTGGAAATTTCAGAGACCTTTTTGACAGACACAGGTTTAAATAAAAAACTGATATTATATTGGACTTCGGTTTCTCCTGCATTGATTTGTATCTCGCCTTTTATAGTATCTCCTTTGTAGGGCAAGTACCAACCCTTTTCAAATTCTGGAGCTACCAACATGGCTTTATTATTCTCCTTTTTTGCCTGCGCAAAAATGATGAGCGTTAGAAATAAAAAAGATATGCATAATAAACTCCTTTTCATTGTGTTGAATTTAAAATTTAAAGGCAGGACAAAGGTAATGAAAAATTATTATTCTATTTAAAAAATATACTCTTCTAATTACCAGAAAGTGGTTTTACAAGGTCAATTTTTTGTATCTTGGTCTTTTGGGTTCTATGTTTCCTAATCTCTTCTTTTTATTTTCTTCATATTCCGAATAAGTTCCTTCAAACCAGTAAAATGTACTATTGTCTTCATAAGCAAGAATATGGGTACATACTCTGTCTAAAAACCATCTATCGTGGCTGATGATAACAGCAC
>DAHXOV010000266.1 GCA_027364695.1 bacterium | reverse complement strand
ACATTATGATAAGTATCTGTCAATGGTGTTTTTTCAATTCCTTTATCACTTCTTAGTAATATCATTTTTTTTTTGGCTGCATCATATTTGAAACCAATATAAGGGTGATAAATACTATCATTTTTCAAAAATATTTTGAGTTCTGCCCCATAAGCGGCTATTCTTTCTTTGTTCATTGCAAATGATACAGCGCTGACTACTACAAACTTTTGATTATTTTTTTTTAATATTATTTTAGCAGGATTTTCTGCGTTACCTGTACCTACAAACTTATCTCCACGCATACCAAAGCCTCCATCATAATCAACATTAGGATAAATATCTTTTACCAATAATCTTTTTGAATATGAATCAAATCTTGGGTAGGTTTCCTCGTTTTTTTCCGTGATAATTTTGTCTGTAAGTTTTCCAATTTGTGGTTTTTCAAAGTATTGTTTACCATAAAATACAGCAGAGTCTGAAGTGTAAGTCCCATTACGACAATCTATTATATACTTCTTAATTTGAGCATATACATCATCACCTAAGCCAGATTTTTTCCAACTTACTTTCCCGTTTTTGCCATAAATTTTTTTGAGATTAGGGTAATAATATCCAGATGTTTCTTCTATAGCAATAGAATCATTTCTTGTATTTTTTCCTATGATGTTTGTGCTCTGATATTTCAATCTGGGGACGCTATCAAACTCTAATGTAAAATTATTGCTTTGTGTTTTGAACATAAAAGATGCTGTGTAAAAAGTATGGTCCTTATACAGATTTTCACACATGTCTAAAATATCTTGCAAGTTCTTGATACTTCTATTATTCAGGGCTTTTATAAATATCAAGTAAAAATTATCAAATACGTTTTTGGTGATATTATTTTCTGTCATATCGTAGATGATTTTATAATACTTCGCAAAATAAGGATAGGGTTTGAGTTTTTTTTGAGCGAATAAATTGCTCGTTTCTATAATATTTTGCTTGTAGAAGCCCGCTATATTATTTGCTTTCCATCGTTTACTAAAATCATTTAAAAATTCTTCTGCTTCTTTTTTATTACCTGTATTGGCATAAAAATATTCTTCAATCTCCTTTATAAATTTGGTAGTGTCATTGGAAAAATAAAAGTTATCTTTTTGAGCAAAAGATGAAACCCAAATAAAATAAAAGAACCATCCGAAAATAAAAGATTTATAGTTCATCAATAAGTTTTAATGCCGAAAAATACCAATTTACATAATACTTACCTTTACCATTCAAATAAAATCAATCCACATAGTTTTCAACAATTTTAATACCTGTGCTCTTTATTTTATTACCTACCTTTGACGAAAAATAAATCCTATAAAATGAGAAAACCTGTTCTGATAATCTTTCTGCTTGTTTCTTGTATTTTCCTCAATGCACAAGTGATACAAAAACATTATTACGATGCAGAAGAAAAACAACTTAAAGTTGAAATGCATACATATAAAAACATGCCACACGGTAGATATTATGAGTATTTTAAGAATGGACAAATAGCTATAGAAGGGTTTTATACAATGGGAAAAACAGATAGTGTGTGGAGATATTATTATGATAATGGAACCATCAAGGGCATTGAAAAATACAGAAGAGGAGTAAAGCACGGCACAAATGTGTACTATTACAAGAATGGAAAAAAAGCCCGAATAGCAAAATTTTACAATGATATTCCCGATAGTACATGGACTACCTATTATGAAAGTGGCGCATTACAAAGCATAGAAACCTTTAATAAAGGCAAGAAAGAAAGCAAATGGATGTATTATTATGAGAATGGAAAAATACAATCAGAAGGTAGTTTTGAAAACAATAAAAAAGATGGAGCGATAAAAATTTATTACGACGATGGCACATTGGCAGAGATTGAAAATTATTGTGATAATAAACCCTGCAAAGAATGGAAAGGCTTTTACAAAAACGGAAAATTAAAATACCTGAAAATTTTTAATGATACAATACCACAATTAATAGAGATGTATGATGAAAAAAACAATGCTATAGTCAAAAATGGAAATGGAAAAGTAACACTTACTTACGAAACAGGAATTATTAAAGCAATGGGTGAATATCAACAAGGATATCAAAATGGAGCATGGAGATTTTTTCACCCAAATGGAGAGCTGGATTATGAAGCTTCCTATCAAAATGGAATACTAAACGGACAATATTCATCTTATTATTCCAATCATAACATCAAAAGCGAAGGACACTTCCAAAATAATCAAAAAAATGGAGGATGGAAATTTTATTATGACAACGGTCAACCTGAAATGATAGGATACCTCAAAAATGGAAAAAGAGATTCGTTGTGGACCTATTATTATTCTAACGGAAATACAGAGTCAACAGGATTATTCATAGACGATAAAAAACAAAGTGAATGGAAATTTTATTACAGAACGGGTGAACTATGGAGAGTGGGTAACTATCTAAACGATATAAAACATGGACATTGGGTAACTTATTATGAAAGTGGAAAAAAATTGCAGGAAGGGAATTATGAAAATGGCAAAGAACAGGGAGAATGGCAGCAGTGGTGGGAGAATGGAAAACTAAAAAGCATTGGACATTTTGATAAAGGGATAACAGTAGGCGAATGGAAAGCTTGGTATAACAATGGAAACCAAAACTACATAGGATACTACAACAAGATAGGAGGAAAACACGGTCAATGGACCTACTGGTACCCAGGCGGCCAACTCAAAGAAATCATTCATTACGTAAATAATATCAGGCATGGACCATACCAATCTTATTATGAAAAAGGAGGATTCCTTGAAAGCGAAGGGAAATATAGAAAAGGACATCAACATAGCAAATGGAAATATTATTATGAAACAGGAGGGCTGATGAAAGAAAATAACTTTAAAAAAGGAAAATTATCAGGAGAAAGTATATCTTATTATCCTAATGGAAAAATTCAGCTAATAAGCAACTACAAAATTCTAAAGGATAAAAAAACAGGAAAGATAAACGCGGTGCCACACGCTAAGTGGTATTATTTTGAAAAATCAGGAAAACCATCTATTGTTATTGAATACAAAAATGGAGTAAAAGTTACAAATAACATCACACCTGTAGGAAAACAAAAGTAATATGAATATACAATATCAATCCATCATCACTTGTCCTGTATGTGGGTATCAAAAAGAAGAAACGATGCCTGCAAATGCTTGTGTGTTTTTTTATGAATGTGAAAAATGCCACAACATTATTAAACCCAAGAAAAAAGATTGTTGTGTATTTTGTAGTTATGGAACAGTAAAATGCCCGCCAGTGCAGCAAAGTAAGGGATGTTGTGACTAATCAGCAATGCTCTGTTTCCCCCGTTTTTTATTTTGCGAATTCTGTCTGATTCGGTAAAATTTTATGTAAAAATATTATAATTTATTTTAAAAATTAGTCAATTCGTCTAAATTTTTAGTTTAAGAATTATTATCCTTATACATTTGTAATATCTATAAAAACTAAATTTATGAAAACACATTTACAAAC
>DAHXOV010000353.1 GCA_027364695.1 bacterium | reverse complement strand
GTGTAGATATTAATGCAATAAAAATTACTGAAGACAGAGAACTATTTCGGGCAAAAATGGAAGAAATAGGTATAGCAATGGCCCCGAGTAAAATTGCCCGCTCTTTCTTAGAAGGTAAAACGATTGCACAGGAATTTGGGTTTCCTCTGGTCATTCGCCCCTCTTTTACACTTGGCGGGAGCGGTGGAAGTGTGGTATATCGTAAAGAAGATTTTGATACGGCATTGAACAGAGGATTACAAACATCCCCCATACACTAAGTATTGATAGATAAAGCAGTGATAGGGTGGAAAGAATTTGAATTGGAATTATTGAGAGATAAAAATGATAATGTAGCCATTATTTGTTCCATTGAAAATTTCGATCCTATGGGCGTGCATACAGGAGACAGTATAACTGTAGCCCCTGCTATGACTTTGAGCGACAGGACATATCAAAAGATGAGAGATATGGCAATTAAAATGATGCGCAGTATTGGTAATTTTTCAGGTGGGTGCAATGTGCAATTCGCTGTAAGTCCTGATGAAAGAGAAGAAATAATAGCCGTAGAAATCAATCCAAGAGTGTCTCGTTCTTCTGCATTAGCGTCTAAGGCAACAGGTTACCCCATTGCAAGGATTGCTACAAAATTGGCAATAGGATATACTTTAGATGAAATACAAAATCAGATTACAAAATCAAGTTCTGCATTTTTTGAACCAGCATTAGATTATGTAATAGTAAAAATACCCAGATGGAATTTTGATAAATTCAAGGGAGCAAACAGAGAATTAGGTTTTCAGATGAAATCAGTAGGAGAGGCAATGGGCATAGGTAGAAGTTTTCAGGAAGCATTGCAAAAAGCCGCACAAAGTTTAGAAATTAAGAGGAATGGACTAGGTGCCGATGGAAGAGAAATGACGGACCAAAAGATATTATTAGAGGCATTGCAAAAGCCAGGTTGGAGCAGATTATTCATGATATACGATGCAATGAAGTTAGGTATTTCTATCAATACTATACATAAATTGACACACATAGATAAGTGGTTTTTAAGACAAATAGAAGAATTGATAGCATTAGAGCAAGAAATCCAAAAATATACATTAGAAACTATATCAAGAGAATTGTTATATGAAGCCAAACAAAAAGGCTATGCAGATAGGCAAATAGCGCATCTTTTGAGATGTCTTGAAAGTGAAGTGTATAAAAAGAGACAAGAAATGAAGATTGGAAGGGTATTTAAATTGGTAGATACCTGTGCAGCAGAGTTTGAAGCAAAGACACCTTATTATTATTCTACCTTTGAAGAAGAAAATGAAAGTGTGGTATCTGATAAAAAGAAAGTAATTATATTAGGCAGTGGTCCAAATAGGATTGGACAAGGGATAGAGTTTGATTATGCCTGTGTGCATGGTGTATTGGCCGCACAAGAATGTGGATACGAAGCCATAATGATCAATTGTAATCCTGAAACCGTTTCAACTGACTTTAGCGTGGCAGATAAGTTGTACTTTGAACCTGTTTTTTGGGAGTATATTTATGACATTATTCAGCATGAAAAACCTGAAGGAGTAATAGTACAATTAGGGGGGCAAACTGCATTAAAACTATCAGAGAAAATAAACAGATATGGCATAAAAATATTCGGAACTCCATTTCATTCATTGGATATAGCAGAGGACAGAGGAAGTTTTTCTACCTTGTTGAAAAACTGTAATATACCTTATCCACTATTTGGTGTAGCCGAAGATGCAGATCAGGCATTAAAGGTTGCAAAAGAATTAGCTTATCCATTATTAGTAAGACCAAGTTATGTATTAGGTGGGCAAAGTATGAAAATAGTGATTAATGACGAAGAACTAGAACAACATATAGTGAAATTGCTTCAGGATATACCAGGGAATAAAATACTTTTGGATCACTTTTTAGAAGGGGCAATAGAAGCAGAGGCTGATGCTATTTGTGATGGAGAAAATATCCAAATCATTGGTATTATGGAACACATAGAGCCAGCAGGTATTCATAGTGGAGATAGTTATGCAGTACTTCCACCATTCGATTTAAGCGAAGAAGTCATAAGAACCATTGAAAAATATACGAAAATCATAGCTTTAGAACTTAAAACAGTGGGTCTAATAAACATACAATTTGCCATTCAAGACAATAAAGTGTATGTGATAGAAGCCAATCCAAGAGCGAGTCGTACGGTCCCATTCATTGCCAAGGCATATCAAGAGCCATATATAAATTATGCCACTAAAATTATGCTTGGTAAAAATAAATTAAAGGACTTTGAATTTAGTCCTAAAAAGAAGGGATATGCTATAAAAATACCTGTGTTTAGTTTTGAAAAGTTTCCTGAAGTTCAAAAAGAACTTGGTCCTGAAATGAAGAGCACGGGGGAAGCAATTTATTTTATTGATGATTTGTATGATGAATACTTTCAAAATATTTATTCAGAAAGAAATTTATATTTGAGTAGATAATACAAATTTCATTGAATTTTATCAAGTAATTCGTATAAAAACAAGTAAATTTCAATCAAACGGTAGCAAGGTATTCTGCTGTGCCTTCATGAGTGGGCTTCATTGCCTTTTTCCCATCTATCCAGTTGGCAGGACAAACTTCTCCATGTTCTTCTACAAACTGTATAGCTTCAAGTGTTCTCAATGTTTCATCAATATTTCTTCCTATAGGCAGATCATTAATTAACAGATGCTTCACTATTCCATTTTTGTCAATAATATAAGTAGCACGATAGGCTATCATTTCAGACGTGGCAACAAAATTATCATTTTCATCAATGTAATAATCTCCATTCAAGCAACCAAAATTAGCAGCTATAATCTTATTGGTATCTGCTACAATTGGATAAGTAATGCCTTTTATGCCGCCTTGTTTTTTGTCCATTTGTAACCATCCCCAATGGCTTTGCTCTGTATCAGTGCTGCATGCTACTACTTCACAATCCCTTTTTCTAAATTCTTCCAGCTGCTCTTGAAACGCCCATAATTCTGTAGGACAAACAAAAGTGAAGTCCTTGGGATAAAAAAAGAATACTACATACTTTTTACCTAAGTATTGTTCTAATGAAAAATTATTTACAATGTCTTTGCCATTAATAACGGCTGTCGCCTTGAATAAAGGAGATTTTTTTCCTAAAATAGTTGTCATAGGTTTTATTTTTTGGGTTAATGTTGCAAATTTACATCAAAATATCCGAAGCAAAATCTAAATATTTTTTATTGAAACATCAATTTTATCTATGAAATTATTTGACAAGAAACAACTTACACATTTTTATTCTTTATCTTATCTATTAGATTTACTAAACAAAAACATCAGATAACCCACCATACCCGAAAATAGCGCAGACAATAATATCACCATTTTAGACGATTGTACCAATACCTCGTTATCAAATGCCAATTGTGTAATAAAAATAGACATCGTAAAACCAATACCTGCCACTATTCCTAATGCCCAGATTTTATACCAACTTACATTTTTAGAAAGTTGAAATATTTTCATTTTACTAGCCATATAAATACTTAAAAATATTCCTAAGGGCTTACCCAAACATAAACCTAAACCAATGCCCCATGCATGGCTATTTAGTAAGCCATTCACATATTCTGTTCTTATTTGTATAGCCGTATTGGCTAAAACAAATAAAGGTAAAATAATGAAACCAACTGGCAGATGTAAAATATGTTGTAATCTTATAGATGGGTTATCTGCACCTTTATAATTAAAGGGCAATGCAAATGCCAATAAAACACCAGAAACAGTGGCATGTATGCCTGATTTCATCATAAAATACCACATTGGTATCCCTAAAATTAAATAAGGTGTGAGTCGGTGTATTTTTAATCTATTCATTATGAGTAATATCAGATATATCCCAAGAGAAATAATTAAATATACCCAATGTATCTCTTTGCCATAAAAAAAAGCAATCACAATCACAGCGCCCAAATCATCAATAATAGCCAATGCAGTCAATAAAATTTTTAAACTATTTGGTATTTTATTTGAAACCAAGGATACTATTGCCAGTGAAAATGCAATATCTGTAGCCATTGGTATGCCAAATCCTCTGATGGTAGTAGAATGATAGTTAAATAAACTATAAATTAAGGCTGGCATTAGCATACCACCAATCGCTGCAACTATAGGCACAAGAGCATTTTTTATAGGATGTAATTCGCCCTCGTATAATTCTCTCTCTATTTCCAAGCCTACCAATAAAAAAAATATTGTCATTAATCCATCGTTGATCCACTGTTCCAGTGAATATGCTATTTTAAAATTCAAAAATGAGAAGCTTAATTCATGGTGCCAAAATTGAATATAGCTTTCTGATAAATTTGCCACTATCAAAGAAAAAACAGTACAGATGATTAATATAATTCCCGAATTTTTTTCACTTCTTGTAAATTCTATGAATAAACCGGTAATTTTATCTCTCATTATTTAGTGTCTTAAAAAATTAACTCAATTCCTTGATTATATCATCATCTACTATATTAGGAATAGTAATATTCAAATGACTGTTTCTTTCTATTTCTTTTTGAATAGCCCACAATGCTTCCTTATTCCTTGCCCATGCTCGCCGTGCAATCCCATTATTGACATCCCAAAATAACATCTGTTGAGTTTTTTGCTTTGCTTTGTCGGTACCATCTAATACCAATCCAAATCCACCATTGATTACTTCACCCCACCCCACTCCACCACCATTATGTAAACTCACCCACGTAGCCCCTCTTACTGCATTGCCCACAAATGTATGGACAGCCATGTCTGCGGTAAATTGAGAACCATCATAGATATTAGAAGTTTCTCTATATGGACTATCTGTACCACTTACATCATGATGGTCTCTTCCGAGCACTACAGGTCCTTTAATATATCCCTTTTTGATGGCTTCATTGATTTTAAGTGCTGTTTTTATTCTGCCCTCTGCATTGGCATATAAAATACGTGCCTGTGAACCCACTACCAAATTATTTTTCATTGCATCTCGTATCCAAACAATGTTGTCCATCAATTGTTGCTTTATTTCATCAGGAGCCTGTGCATACATTTCTTCCATTACTTCTAATGCCAGTTCATCTGTTATTTTCAAATCTTCTGCCAAGCCTGATGTACATACCCATCTATACGGACCAAATCCATAATCAAAACACATAGGACCTAAAATATCTTGAACATAACTTTTATATTTAAATGTACCATTTGGTAATAAAACATCTGCGCCCACTCTAGATGCCTCCAATAAAAACGCATTACCGTAATCAAAGAAATACATTCCTTTTTCAACCAGATCATTAATAGCTTTCACCTGACGTTTCAATGATTCATGAATAGCCCGTTTAAATTTGTCAGGCGAGTGTATCATCATCTCGTTGGCTTCTTCGTAAGAATATCCTACAGGGTAATAACCTCCTGCATAAGCGTTGTGTAAAGATGTTTGGTCGCTACCAATATCTGCTCTGATATTTTCTTTCACCAATCTCTCCCACAAATCAACTACATTACCCAGATATCCTATAGATATTGCAAGATCTGTACTCATCAACTCTTTTACTCTATTTATCAATATATCTAAATGATCATAATACTCATCTAACCATCCTTGTGAATGCCTTATTTTCAGGGGTTTTTCATTCACTTCTGCTACGATGCTAATAAGACCTGCTATCTTTCCTGCTTTTGGCTGAGCCCCACTCATACCACCCAATCCAGATGAAACAAATAATCTTGGTTTTCTTTGTGTTTTTCTATATTGGATTCTTGTCGCATTCATTACAGTAATCGTTGTACCGTGCACTATTCCCTGAGGACCAATGTACATGAAAGACCCTGCTGTCATTTGTCCATATTGCGTTACTCCCAGTGCGTTGTATCTTTCCCAGTCTTCTGGTTGGCTATAATTAGGTATCATTATTCCATTCGTAATTATTACACGAGGAGCATCCGGATGTGAAGGAAAAAGTCCCATAGGATGACCACTATACAAGGCTAAGGTCTGCTCATCTGTCATTGTTGCAAGGTATTTCATTGTTAATAGATATTGTGCCCAGTTTTGAAATACTGCCCCATTCCCTCCATAAGTAATAAGTTCATCTGGATGTTGAGCTACGACTATATCTAAATTATTGGATAACATGTGCATAATAGCCGCTGCGTGTAACGAACGATGCGGATATTCATAAATGGGGCGCGCATATATTTTATAGTTGGGTCTGAACCTATACATGTATATTCTTCCGTAAGTATGCAACTCTTCCCAAAACTCCTTAGCTAAAATACGATGAAATTTCTTTGGAAAATATCTCAACGCATTTTTAACAGACAAAATTTTTTCTTCATCTGTGAGTATCAATTTTCTTTTTGGAGCATGATTGACATAGGCTTCTAATGGTTTATATTCAGGTAGTTCATCTGGTACTCCTTGCAAAATAAAACTATGGGATTCATCTTTACTTATCCTCTTTGAAACATTCATACCTGACATATCATTCTATTTTTGTGCAAAAGTAATTATTTTCGTAGCACCCTGATTCAAAATGAGCAGATACACTCCAATGTAAATATACACAAAAAAAATACTTTAATATGTTTTTCCCTGAAATTTTGGTGCGGTAACACTGTGCTATAACTAACAGATAAATGTGCATAATTTTTATGTTTTTTAAGTCATAGCGGTTTATTTTGTGCTTAACTTTGTCCAAAATTAAAAGTGAATGTTTAGGAATTTTTTAAATCAAGAAATATCTATTGATTTGGGGACAGCCAATACTATTATTTATCACAATGATAAAATTGTAATAGACGAGCCGAGCATAGTAGCTATTGATAAGACAACGAGTAAAGTAATTGCCGTAGGGAAAACGGCACAGATGATGCATGGTAAAGAACATAAACATATAGAAACGATTCGCCCATTGAAAGATGGTGTGATTGCTGATTTTCAAGCAGCAGAAGAGATGATAAAAGGGATGATGAAGATGATAAATATCAACAAAGGTTTTTTTGCTTCGTCTTTGAAGATGATGATCTGTATTCCATCAGGTATTACAGAAGTGGAAAAAAGAGCGGTGCGAGATAGTGCAGAGCATTCGGGAGCAAAAGAAGTGTATATGATACACGAACCCATGGCGGCTGCTTTGGGGATGGGAATAGATGTGGAAGCCCCAGAGGGGAATATGATTATAGATATTGGAGGTGGAACTACTGAGATTGCAGTCATTTCATTAGGGGGGATTGTGTGTGATAAATCAATCAGAATAGCAGGAGATGAATTCAATGCAGATATAGAAGAGTTCATGAGGAGGCAGCATAATATACAAATAGGCGAACGGTCGGCAGAGAAATTAAAAATAGAAGCAGGCGCTGCTACTGTTGAATTAGATAATCCTCCGCCCGATTTTCCAATTGCGGGTAGGGATACTTTGAGTGGATTGCCTAAAGAAGTGTATGTGAGTTTTACTGAGATGGCACATTGTTTAGAAAAGTCCATTTCAAAAATAGAAGAGGCGATTATGATGGCATTAGAGATGACACCGCCCGAACTCGCTGCAGATATTTACAAAAAAGGGATATATATGGCAGGTGGAGGCTCTTTACTGAGAGGTTTGGATAAAAGAATATCATTAAAGACAAAACTTACAGTGCATGTTTG
>DAHXOV010000343.1 GCA_027364695.1 bacterium | reverse complement strand
ATACTATACTTCAACCGATATTGATCACTACGAACTCAATTATACAAAGGACTATACACAAATAGATATAAATTATTCGCTATCGTTGTGGAAAGAAAAAATAGATTTACTCATTGGAATAAAAAATTTATTGGATAACAGCCTTCTAAACTATGGTTCAGGGGGTGCACACTCATCATCGGGTATGTATATTAGCACAGGAAGAACTTATTTCTTACAATGTATCTTAAATATAAAAAAATGAGCAAGCAACTATTTTTATTACTCGGCATCGCTTTGTTTTTTTCCTGTAAAAAGAAAGAATTGCCCGTACCCAAGCATGCAGAAGGCAGCATCACTAAAGTAATCATACCACTTACATCCAACTACAAATATCAAATATATTTTTCACTGGGAAACAATGCTATTGTACAACAACAACTCAAAACATCATGGGATATTGCCTTTCAATGCAACGGAAAAAATATCGTTCTCAATTCTTCTAAAATGATGTTCGCTTACAAAACCAATGATGCAAATATCAATGAATCTTCAGATACCACTGGATTTCAACAAAACAAAAAATATGATTCGCCCACAGGAAATATGGATAGCACCGCTATAGGAAACTGGTGGTCAAACAACACCACTTATATTATTGATAGAGGATACAATGAAAGTGGACAACATCTTGGATGGAAGAAAATAAAAATTATATCATACAACAATAATATTTTTACCTTTTCGATCGCAGATATAAGTGCTACTAGCTCTCAAACATATCAAGCTGTTCAGGATACCAGTTACAACTTTATTGGTTTTTCTTTCAATGACAATCAAATGAAATACATTGAACCGCCAAAAAACCAATGGGACATTGTATTTACAAGCTATACGGAAAAATTAAGTGGTCCCTATCTCGTTACAGGATGTTTATTGAACAGATACAAAACAGATGCTACCATAGACAAAACAACGCCTTTTGAAAATATAAACTACAATAAAGCCATCGCCTATAATTTAAGTAAAAATATCAACATCATTGGATACAACTGGAAAGAATATGACTTTAATCTTTCCTCTTATACTGTGTTTTCTAACTATGTGTATATCATCAGGAATTCAAAAAATTACTATTTCAAGCTAAGATTCATTGATTTTTACAGCAATAGTGGAGAAAAAGGATATCCTACTTTTGAGTACATGCTATTGTAATCCTGTTTCATTTTATATACATTTCAGCACACAAACAACCGTATCATAGACGCTATCGTTTATCATTTTGAACAACATATATTGAAATGAAATTTATCTCCCAAATTCTTTGCCTGATATTTTTATCCCACTATTTTTATTCTCAAAATTATCCTGATTTTATTGATGTAGAAAAAAATAAAATCATTTTTGATAAAGACAGTTCTGATTTTTATCGCTTTGTTCAAAAACTTCATTCATTCAAAAACCAAACCCATATTCGTATTGTGCACTTTGGCGGTTCTCATGTTCAGGGAGGATTTTGGAGCGAGGCAATCATGAGTACTTTTCAAAAGTATTTCAAAACAAAAGGCGGAGGCTATTTTGTATTTCCTTTCAAGCAAGTAAATACCAATGCGCCTTATTACTTCAAAACATACAGCAATAGAAAATGGAATGTAAATAAATGCACAAAAGTTTCAGATAGTACTATATCCATAGGCATGTGCGGGATGTCTGCTATCACCGACTCATCCTGTTATTTAAGTATCAAAAATCAGTGGGCAGATTTAGATGGATTCACACGTATAAAAGTTTTTTACAGAAAAAATCCATCTTTTAATCTTATCCCTCTCTTTCCTATTGACTCCAACATTCAAAAAGAATACTACGATGAATATATACTCAGTCAAAAAAGCGATTCTATTAGTTTTTTTATACAAAAAAAGGATACCACTCCCTCTGAATTTATTTTAGATGGTATGAGCTGCGAAAACGATAGTGCAGGCATATATTACGCAGGATTTGCTGTCAATGGCGCAACTTCTGAATCTTTCTTAAAATGCACTTCACTTTTACATCAATTAAAAAATTTAAAAGTGGACTTATTCATTCTCTCCTTTGGCGTAAATGATGTGCGAAATAAAAATTTTTCAAAAGAAGAATATATTCAGCATTACGATACTTTGATTTATACACTTAAAAAATCACAGCCCGAAAGCAGTATCCTAATCACCACGATTTCTGATAACTACATCAAAAGAAAAATATCTAATCCACGCACTAAATTAGGCAATGAAGCCATCTTTGAAATAATGAAAAAATACCAAATATCTATATGGGATCTAAATACAATCATGGGCAAACAAAAATCAATGAATAAATGGTACAAAGCAGGTCTTTCTGCAAAAGATAAAATACATTTCAATAAAAAGGGCTACACGATACTCGGCGAACTTCTGGCAAATGCTATCATACAAACATTCCATCGTATAAAATAAAAGCGATTCATAACATCACTCACATTCATACATATTCATCCACTGAGCAAAACAATGACTCACATCTATCAACAAATCAAAAACATTCTTTTATACAACAATGAGCCTCTACTGTTCACCCAACTATTCTTTTGGTTTTTCTTATTAATTGTATTATTTTTTTACTCCTTTTTTTACAAGCCAAAAGACAATCGTACCAAATGGAAAATAAGCTTCCTACTTCTTGTCAGTTTTTATTTCTACTACAAAACAAGCGGTATCTTTATTATTTTATTGTGGTATGTCATTATTTTTGATTTTTATATTGGAAAATTATTAGCAAACTCAAAAAAAACTTCAAGCAAAAAATTATTCCTTGCTATCAGCATTATCAATAGTCTGCTTTTGCTTGCTTATTTCAAATATTCTCAATTCCTAGTAGAAAATATCAACCAATTATTTCATACCAATTTTACTTATGTTAATTATTTTTCAGTTTTTACAAACCAATTTTTTTCTTCCCACTTTGATATTGACAAACTCATCTTTCCCGTTGGTATTTCTTTTTTTCTATTTCAGACTATGTCCTATGTAATTGATATTTATCAGAACAAAATAAAACCACTGAACGCCCTTATTGATTATGGTTTTTATGTATCATTTTTCCCTCATCTTGTCGCAGGACCTATAGTAAAAGCCCATGATTTTATCCATCAAATTCAAATGCCCTATCAACTCTCTGTTTCAGAATTCAAAGAAGCATGGTGGCTCATCATAAAAGGTTTATCTAAAAAAATTATTGCCGATTACCTAGCCATTCAGATGGTTGACAAAATATTTGATAATCCAAATTATTTTACCTCTTATGAGAATTGCTTAGCCACCATTGCTTACTCTTATCAGGTATATGCCGATTTTTCGGGCTATACAGATATTGCTATTGGCATCGCACTCTTATTTGGTTACAGATTAAAGAAGAACTTTAATTATCCATACAAAGCACAAAGCCCCTCCGAATTTTGGCAACGTTGGCACATCTCTCTCTCCTCTTGGTTAAAAGAGTATCTTTACATTCCTTTAGGTGGCAATCGCTCTATCACTTGGGCATCTTACTTAGTATTATTGATCATCTCATTGTTTCTAATATTATTATTTGCTAACACCACAACACTATATATTGTTACAACAGTGTTTATTTTATTTTTCATATTATCTAAACTAATACCGTCCTTTCAAAAATTCTTTGAAAGAGACATCAACATTATGGTAACGATGCTTTTAGGAGGCTTGTGGCATGGCAGTAGCTGGCTCTTCGTAATATGGGGAGGACTCAACGGCATGGCAGTCATCATACATAAACATTGGGAAAGAATATCCCCATTGAAAAATACTCAAAATAAAATCACGCAATTCTCTTTAATGTTCACTACCCTATTATTCATCTCATTTACACGCATATTTTTCAGAAGCGACTCAATAGAAAATGCTCAAAAAATGATAGAAAAAATTTTCTCTCCTTGGAATATAAGATATATTCCTGCTATTAATTATCATTATCAGCAAACATTATCCATCCTGTTACTTATGTACATATTACACTGGTTACCTAACAAATGGAAATCTCAAATACAAAACGCCATCTATAAAATACCTGCTCCCGCTTTGGTATTTCTAACTTGTATTATTATATTGTGTTTGTACCAATTGATGTCTGCCAAAAGTAAACCATTTATTTACTTTCAGTTTTAAAGGTATTTAGATACGAAATATAGCGTATGGATAAATACCCCCACTTCTTTATTTTCGCAAGAATTTCATTACATCAAGGAATAATTAATAAGGATACAAAATACACTCTTAAATAAAAAAAAGCCATCAAAGAATGATCTTTGTAGTGAGAATCAAATACATTTATTTTGAATCAGAGCCATCTGTATAAATCAGAGGAAAGAATTTATTATCTAACAAAGATAAATATACTTTGTCTATTTGATTGACATCAAACTCCTTTTCAAAACACACATACTGAATATGGGTTTCATCTGGTTTTACAACATAATTACATATCAACTCTCCTTCTTTTGCAGCAGTGGTGTAATTATAAAACAAATCTCCATTCTTCAGCAAAATATAAACCTTATAATCATTCCACTTCAGGTCTTGCTTTGCATAATTAATCACAGCCACCCTCATTTTGGTATATCCACCACCATTAGAATCTTTGACATATTCTGAACGCGTTGGATATACACCAAAAGCATAATCTATTGTCTTATCAGGATTAGAAATGACCTCATAAAAATAAGGTATTTTTTCTTTACTTTGTGCTCTTGTTGTGTAAAGCCCCCAACTCAATGTTAAGACGCAGATAATGAAGATTATTTTTTTCATAGCCACAGGTTTAATTTTTCACAAAGTTAAGAAGATTTTATAGCATAAAGAAATAGCTAAACACTCTTATTGCATCACTTTTCCCACACCTTCCTCCATCTATTTAATAAAAACAACTTAAAAATAACTTCTACCTCAGCGCCTCGCAATGCCTTTATACTATTTATTTTATTGATATGCTTATCATTCACAATATCGTTCCACATACCATTCTTTAGCTCGCTCAATATCTCACCTTCATTATACACCAACCATTCTTTTAATGGCGCATCAAAGCCTCTTTTATCTTTTCTCGCATAAATACTTATTGGCAATGCTTCCCTAAATGCTTCTCTCAACACATATTTACTTATCCCATTTTTAATTTTCATATCTTTAGATACTTGAAATGCCCATCTCATCAACTCCATATCGTCGCTAAACGGCAAACGACTCTCTACTCCATACCACATACTACATCTGTCTTCACACTTTAAAAATGCTTTTAACCGCCTATATGATAAATCCTTTAACAACTCTATATCCAAATCACAGCCAATAGAATGAACGGAATTATCCTCATATAAATTTAATACATCCTTAGATAAAAAATTAGAAAATAAAAACTTCTTATACGGAAAAAAATTTTTTACAAATGTTTTAATCATCAACATATAAGGTTGCGAAACAGACGCTCCCGATTTCTGAATATGTTGTATAAAATCAGAAAAACGAAACAACTTCATCAACTCTAACCAATACGCCACATAATGATGCTGATACCCCGCAAACAACTCATCGCTCCCCTGTCCACTCAATATCACTTTAAGCCCACTCTCTTTTACTTTCCTCATCAATAAAAATTGATTATAAGTACTCGTACTCCATATCGGTATATCTTGCGAATACAATAACTCATCTACATCTCTAAAAAATTCACTCACTGTTGGTGTAACAAAATGTTTCTTCCCATTTATTTTTCTATTCACTTCCTCAACATACTTACTTTCATCAATCTCAGCATTCTCAGGAAACACTACAGAAAATGTATGCAATTCCGCATCCAAATCATCTGCCGACACCACTGCAATCACAGAACTATCTATACCACCACTCAAAGCTACACCTACCTCCACATCACTACGCAAATGTTGATAAATACTGTTTCTTACCAATAAATCTGTTTTAGCCACCGCCTCTCTTTCGTCCTCTGCCTTACTCCCTTTTGCCAACTCCTCTAACTCAAAATACTTATCTTTTCTTATCTTCAGATTATCTATATTCACTAAGATGATTTGACCTGGCTGCACTTCATAAATAGCTTTCATCACACTTTCTTCTTTATCTTCCAATACATTGTCTATCAAATACTTTGCTACAGCAGAATAATTTACTCCAAAAGAAACAAGCTTTGAACGTACAAATACCTTCTGTTCGCTCGCGAAAGCAAATAAACCTTTTGAATAACAATAATATAAGGGCTTTACACCCAATCTATCTCTGGATAATACCAATTCTCTTGTTCTGCTGTCATAAATACAGAATGCCCACATCCCATTCAAATGCTTTACAAATTCTTTTCCATAATACAAATACGCCTTTAATACCACCTCTGTATCTGAATGAGAAAAAAACGAATATCCTTTATTTACAAGTTCTTTCCTCAACTCTAAATAATTATACACCTCTCCATTATAAGTAATCCACACCTGTCCACTTTCATCGCACATCGGCTGATGTCCCATTTCAGATAAATCAATAATAGATAAGCGTCTGTGCAATAGACCAATATAAAATGCTCTTTCAGGAATTTCTTGAAGCGTGATTTGCTGCAAGTATCTCCATTCAGAAAAACAAACAGTCGTATGCTCTACCTTAGAACAATATACCCCATCTTTATCAAATAAACTGATACCGTCATCATCATTCCCTCTATGTCTGATAATCTGCGATGCTTCGCACAACCATTTTTTGACACTCCAATTGTTCTCATAAGAAATTATTCCTGCTATGCCACACATCCGTATAACTAATAATCAAATCACTGCATCATTTTACCGAACCCAGGAAACATCTTCATCATTTGAGCCATCGCCCCTTTATTATTCATCAGCTTAGAAAGTTTTTTCATCTCATCATACATCTTTATTACTCTATTCACTTCCTGAACGTTAGTCCCTGATCCATTTGAAATTCTTAACTTTCGAGATTGATTCAATAACTCTGGTTTTCTTCTTTCTTCCATTGTCATGGAGAGAATCACCGCTTCTGTTCGCTTGATCATCGTCTCCGTCTCTTCACTACTGAGATTTTTGGCCATGCCCGATAAGCCAGGTAAAAAAGAAGCAATAGCAGAAACACCCCCTAGCTTTTTCATCATTCTGATCTGAGACAATACATCTTCAAAGTCCAATTGATTTTTTGCCATCTTTCTGGCAAACTTTCTTGCTTCTTCCGCATCTATTTCCTGTTGGGCTTTTTCTACCAGTGTTACTATATCTCCCATTCCCAATATCCTATCTGCCATCCTATCAGGATAAAAAATATCCAAGGCATCCAGCTTTTCTCCCTGACTGATAAACTTAATGGGTTTATGCACCACCGCCTTAATAGAAA
>DAHXOV010000335.1 GCA_027364695.1 bacterium | reverse complement strand
AAAATTCTCTTTTATTTTCATTGTACATAGTGGCTTTTCTTTTGCTTTTCTTCATCCGTTTATGTGTTTTTTTGTCCTGTAATTTTTTGTGCTGTTTTTTTATCATTTTTTTCTCTAATCGTTTCAACTTTGCTTTTTCTTTGGCTTCCTTTCTTCCTTCTCTTTCTACATACGCTTCTTTTTGAATCTCTGCTTTGCTTTTTCCTTGATATTTAAATGCCTCAAGATACTGTATTTGAGATTTTAGGCACAGTGAGTAAATAAAAAACAAAGCAACATATATAATAAACCGTTGAATCATTACTGTTGACTTTACAAAGATAAGAATAATTTATTATTCATAGAACTTCAACCATTATATTTGCATAAAAAATTCTTTATGACCAAAGAAGAAGTATTACAAAGAATGAAAGAATTAGCAGAACAAATAGAAGAACATAATTACCGATACTATGCGCTGGATCAGCCGGTTATCAGCGACTATGCATTTGATAAATTTTTAGAAGAATTACAAAGTTTGGAAAAACAACATCCTGAACTCGTTTTACCCAATTCGCCCACTCAAAGAGTAGGTGGTGCTGTTACTAAAGTCTTTGCTACTATAAAGCATCAACACCCAATGCTCTCTTTGTCTAACACTTATTCGATGGATGAACTACACGATTTTGACAGAAGAGTAAAAGAACTGTTGGATATACCTCAAAATGAAAAAATAGAATATGTATGTGAATTGAAAATTGATGGCTTGAGTATCAGCTTAATCTATGAAAATGGACTGCTTTCCAAAGCCATTACACGAGGAGATGGTGTTCAGGGCGATGATGTAACTACCAATGCTAAAACGATTCGTTCTATACCTTTGAAATTAAAGGGAAATTTTTTATCAAGGATGGAAGTACGAGGAGAGATTTTTATGCCTGTAAAAGTGTTTGAAAAAATAAATCAGGAAAGAGAAGAAGTGGGTGATATACCTTTTGCCAACCCAAGAAATGCCGCTTCTGGAACCATGAAAATGCAAGATTCAGCAGAGGTAGCAAAAAGAAAACTGGATGCATTTTTATATTACTTGTTAGCTGAAAATTTGCCATTTAAAACACATTGGGAATGTTTACATCATCTAAAAGAATGGGGCTTTAAAGTCAATGAAAACACAGCCATTTGTTGTGGTATAGAAGAAGTAAAAGAATACATCAATAGATGGGAAGAAAAAAGATGGCACTTGCCTTACGAAACCGATGGGGTAGTGGTGAAAGTCAATGCTTCGCAGTATCAAAAAACACTTGGAAGCACCGCTAAGTCACCACGATGGGCAGTAGCATATAAATATCAACCCGAACAAGCCCTTACTCAGTTGAAAAATATCTCTTATCAGGTGGGTAGAACAGGCGTGATTACACCTGTAGCCAACTTAGACCCCGTATTTCTTGCAGGAACAAAAGTGAAACGAGCCTCTTTGCATAATGCAGATATTATTGAAAAATTAAACTTGCACGAGCACGATTATGTGATGGTTGAAAAAGGAGGAGAAATTATTCCAAAAATTGTTGGCATAGACACATCTAAAAGAACAGACCACAGCAAAAAAGTAGTTTTTATTACACACTGCCCTGAGTGTGGAACTCTTTTGATGAGAAATGAAGATGAAGCGGCTTATTATTGTCCTAATGAATTTACTTGCAAGCCACAAATCATTGGAAAAATCGTTCATTTTGTCTCCCGAAAAGCCATGGATATTCAAAGTTTAGGTGAAGAAACAATAGAACTATTGTACCATGCCAAACTTATCAAAGATAT
The DNA here is from genome assembly GCA_027364695.1 of bacterium. Lineage (GTDB taxonomy): Bacteria > Bacteroidota > Bacteroidia > B-17B0 > Aurantibacillaceae > BPGX01. Next base: position 1,832 of record DAHXOV010000335.1, on the reverse strand, counting down.
TGCTGATTTGTATGAACTAAAAGAAGAGCCACTTATTCCGCTAGAAAGAATGGGAGAAAAATCTGCTGGCAACATCATGAGAGGTATTCAAGAAAGCAAACAACGCTCTTTTGAAAGAATATTATTTGGTTTGGGGATAAGACATGTGGGTGAAACATTAGCCAAGAAAATAGCAAGGTATGCAAAAAGCATAGACCATCTTGAGTCAATGAGTATAGAAGAGATGATACAAATAGAAGATGTGGGTGAGATCATAGCCCAATCTATTCAAGATTATTTTTCAAAAGAACAGAACATCAGAATGATACAAAGATTAAAACAACACGGGTTAAAACTAGAGATAGAACAAAACACCTATCCATCTGATAAATTAAAAAACCTCACCATAGTTATATCAGGAACATTCACAAAGTGGAGCAGAGACGAACTGAAAGATACGATTGAACAACACGGAGGAAAAGTTACTTCCTCAATAAGTAAAAAAACTTCCTATTTGCTGACAGGCGAAGCACCAGGACCAGAAAAAATAAAGAAAGCAAAAGAACTTGGAATAAAAATAATCAACGAAGATGAATGGATTAAACTTATATGAAAATAAAGATGTTTTTACGAATGAAATCCACTGGACATAATTTTTTATTTTTTAAAATATCAGGAAAAGAAACATTACTTTTGTACTTATGAAATTAAAAGAATTATACAGGAAAGCCATTGATTTAGAATTTTTGTCTTTTGAAGAAAGTTTATTTTTATATCATCATGCACCTCTTTCTGAATTGATGAATGTCGCTCATACTATTCGTAATACAAAAAAAAATAATTCCGCTGATGTTACTTGGATGATAGATAGAAACGTAAATACAACAAATGTATGCGTAGCGAATTGCAAGTTTTGTAATTTTTACCGCATTCCAGGGCATCCCGAATCTTATGTTACTGATATAGAAACATACAAAAAAAAGATACAAGAAACATTCAATTTGGGAGGAGAACAGTTACTGCTTCAAGGAGGGCATCACCCTGAATTAGGATTAGATTATTACGTGCAATTGTTCAAAGAATTAAAAAAATTATTCCCACAACTCCAACTACATACTTTAGGACCTCCCGAAATTGTACACATTGCTCAATTAGGTAATTATACTTATGAATATGTACTGTCCGAACTCATCAAAGCAGGTATGGACAGCATGCCAGGACCAGGTGCAGAGATATTGAATGATAGAGTAAGAAGAATTATTTCAAATGGAAAATGCTCGGCTCAGGAATGGTTAGATGTGATGCGGGTCGCTCACCAATTAGATCTGACAACCACAGCAACAATGATGTTTGGACATATAGAAACCATAGAAGAAAGACTAGAACATCTTATACTTATCAGGCAAGTTCAATCCGCAAAACCAAAAGATACTAAAGGTTTTATTGCGTTTATTCCATGGCCCTACCAAGATGAGGGAACCCTTCTCAATAAAGTCAGAAAAATAAAAAATCAAGTGAGTGCAGATGAGTATATTAGAATGATAGCTATTTCAAGAATAATACTTCCAAATATTGATAATATACAAGCGTCTTGGCTAACAGTAGGAAAACAAACAGCGCAACTATGCCTGTACGCAGGAGCCAATGACTTTGGGAGCATTATGATAGAAGAAAATGTAGTCAGCGCCGCAGGATCAAATCATCGTTTTGATGCATTATCCATTCAAATGGCAATTAAGGAGGCAGGATATCTACCAATGCTCAGAAACCAACAATACGAAAAAAGAGAATGGATACCGATACAACAAGAAAAAAAAATAATACAACCATCAGAAGATAGCATCGTATAAAAG
>DAHXOV010000270.1 GCA_027364695.1 bacterium | reverse complement strand
CCATAGTACTATCCTGGGGGAAAAATTTTATGGTATTTACAGATATATTCATGGATTATGTTCCAGGATACAATAAGTTCCGTGCTGTATCCATGATATTGGTTTTAGTAGAATTTTCCATTCCACTCATGGCAGCATTGTCTCTATACTACATCACCAAAAATACAGGAAGTAAAATAAAAATAGGAAAAAAAGAAATAGAAGGGAGCAAATTATTATTATGGAATTTTACAATAGTTGGGGGTTTTTGTTTAATAAATTATCTTGTGCCAGGTTTATTCAATTCTTTCAAAGCCCCCGATGAAGAAAGTATTTTGATAAATGAATATATAAAAGCTGGTTATCCAAAAGAAGAGGTTGTAAAATATATCCAACAAATGATGCCAGATGTTGAAGAAGCAAGAAAACATATTGTAAAATCTGATGCTATAAGATCATTTATTTTTATCTCCTTATTTTTTGTCTTTTTATGGGCTTATTCAAAAAAGAAAATAAGTGTCAGCATGCTGTTTTTATCGTTTGGAGTATTTACTGCCATTGATCTATACACCGTCAATAAAAGATATTTTGGAAACAGTGCTTTTGTACCAAAGAGTAATATACAACAGATATTTACTCCATCTCAAGCAGATGAAATGATATTAAAAGATACGACTAAGTATTATCGCGTACTAAATCTTGCTACCAATACTTTTAACGATGCCAACACTTCCTATTTTCATAAATCAGTGGGAGGCTATCATGGTGCCAAATTAAAAAAATATCAGGAACTGATTGATTTTCATTTGAGCAAAGAGATACAGGCATTCTATCAGATGCTGAATAAAATAGGTGGGGCGGATACTGCCTTAGAAACACAGGTTCTTCCATCTCTGCAAGTGATTAATATGCTAAACACAAAATATATATTATTACCTGTAAAAGATGGTTCTATACCAATGCCTAATGCTTCTGCTAATGGAAATGCATGGTTTGTAAAAGATATTATTACGGTCATCTCAGCAGACAGCGAAATAGTCAAACTATATAGCATTCATACAAAAACACAAACCGTAATGCAAGAAAAACACAAACTAGCTAATATAAAGAATGCTTATTCTGCTAAAGGGAAAATTTATTTAACGCATTATGCCCCCAATGCGCTCAAATATACCTCCGTCACAGATGAAGAAGAATTTGCCGTATTTTCTGACATATACTATCCAAAAGGATGGAATGCCTACATTGATGGACAATTATATCCACATACCTGTGTAAATTATGTTCTCAGAGGTATGATTATCCCAAAAGGCACGCACATTATTGAATTTAAATTTGAACCTTCTTTTTACAAAACAGGTAATAACATCGCTTATGCGGGTTCTGTAATGATTTATGTCGTTGTTTTGTTTGCCATTACAATATTATGGAAACAAATAAAAAATAAATGAGTGAAAATAAAAATATACTCCTTGGTATTACCGGCGGTATAGCGGCATATAAAATACCATTACTTGTACGTCTTTTGGTGCAAAAAGGATATGAAGTGAAAATTATAATGACCAATAGCGCTCTATCTTTTGTAACGCCTGAAACACTTTCTGTGCTCTCAAAAAACCCAGTTTATACTTCATTTTTTAATGAAAAAAAAGAATGGAACAATCACATACATCTTGCTGATTGGGCAGACATTTTTGTAATAGCCCCCGCCACAGCCAATACCATTACAAAAATAGCCAATGGGTATTGTGATAATTTACTTATGGCTACTTATTTATCCTTTACAAAAAAAATCATTATCGCCCCTGCTATGGATGAAGAAATGTGGGAACACAGCACTGTACAAAACAATCTTAATATTATCTCTGCAAGAAAAAATCACATTATCCTGCCTGTAGAATATGGAGAACTCGCAAGTGGTATTAAGGGCCGGGGTAGAATGACAGAACCTCACCATATCTTCCGACACATTGAAAAAATAGCACAGTTGTCTAATCAGTTTAGAAATAAAAAAATATTAGTAACAGCCGGCGCTACTTACGAACCTATAGATCCTATCAGGTTCATAGGCAACAGAAGTTCGGGTAAAACAGGTATTACTATCGCAGAAGAATTGGCTGCACGCGGCGCCAAAGTGTTTTTAGTGCACAGTAACATTCATATTCCTTTACCGAAAAATCCTAACATTCAAAATATCTCTACTTGCACAGCACAAGAAATGTATAATGAATGTATAAATATTTTTCCGCTTGTTGACATATCTATACTTGCTGCTGCTGTTGCAGATTATACACCTATCAATACGTCTTCAGAAAAGATAAAAAAATCATCAGAAGAAATAATGATTCATTTAAAACAAACAAAAGATATTCTCAAAACCTTAGGAGAACAAAAAAAAGAGCGTCAGTTACTCATTGGTTTTGCTCTGGAAACAAATAACACCATAGAAAATGCTGAAAAAAAACTCTTATTAAAAAATGCAGATATTGTTTTTGCAAACACTTGTTCTGAAAAAAATCCCGCCTTTAATGCCGAGGAAAACGAATTGATTTTGATTAAAAAAAACGGAGATATAAAAAACCTGGGTAAGCACACAAAATATATCCTTGCAGAAAAAGTTGCAGACGAAATTGCCACACTGATTAACTAACTTCTAATACATCCCTTCTACCGCTTTGTAATAAATTATTTTTTTTTCATCATCAATACTTGCTATGAGTTCTTCATTAAATGGTAATATGATTTCATTTTGTTCACTGCTTATCAACATCAACCATTGTGTATTTCCCTGCGCCATCCAATCTACTACTTTTCCTATCAAATAATTTTTTTTATACTCAACATCTATAACAGAATAATTTATTAGCATATCAGTATCATCTTGAACGATCAATTGCTTCTCTATAAATATATTCTTATTACATAATTTTTTTGCATCATCTACCGAATTGATATTTTCTAATTGAGCGATGATTTTTTTTTCAAAAAAAATAATTTTGATAATGATGTATGGAACGGGCCGTTCTTCTGTTTGAACAAACATTACTTTTACTTTTTCCCAATTTAATTCACTATTTAAATGCAAGCTTACAAAGCCCTTTATTCCGTGTGGTTTGCCTACAGTTCCTGCTTTTTCCAAATTATGCATTGTTATTGATTGCCGCTTTGACAAAATAAACAAAAAGTGGATGTGGATTTTCTACTGTACTTTTATATTCAGGGTGAAATTGTACTCCTATGAAAAATGGATGCTCTTTAAGTTCTATAATTTCTACTAAACCTTTATCAGGATTCATTCCCGAAAAAATCATACCATTCTGAACAAACACATCTGTGTATGCATTATTAAACTCATATCTATGACGATGTCTTTCATGAATTAATTTTTGATGATAGATTTGATATGTCAATGTGTTTTCTTTAATTTCACATGGATAGGCGCCCAATCGCATCGTTCCCCCTAAATAAGTTAATTTTTTCTGAGATTCTAATAAATCAAGCACAGGGTGTGTC
>DAHXOV010000265.1 GCA_027364695.1 bacterium | reverse complement strand
GATTGAAATGATGAATCAATTAGGCGCATTGAAATGCAATGTGAAATTGATGATTGAAGGAGAGGAAGAAGTTGGCTCTGTACATCTTGGAGATTGGATAAGAGAAAACAAAGAACGACTGAAAGGAGATGTTATTCTTATTTCTGATACTTCTGTTTTGTCTAATGATACACCATCTATTGATGTAGGATTGAGAGGATTGGCTTATATGGAAGTAGAGGTGATAGGTCCTAACAGAGACCTACATTCAGGCGTATATGGGGGTGCAGTGGCTAATCCAGTTAATATCTTATGTAAGATGATTGCTTCTTGTCATGATGAGAACAATTATATTGCTATTCCGGGGTTTTATGATGATGTAGCAGAACTTTCAGAAGATGAAAGAAAGGAGTTAAACAAAGCTCCATTTGATGAGGAAGCCTATAAAAGAGATTTAGGCATTCGTGCTGTATGGGGAGAAAAGGGTTATACAACATTAGAACGTACAGGCATAAGACCTACACTGGATGTAAACGGTATATGGGGCGGATATACAGGCGAAGGTGCAAAAACAGTATTGCCATATAGAGCATACGCTAAAATAAGTATGCGTTTGGTCCCTCATCAATCCTCAGAAAAAATAGCTCAATTGTTTCAGCAGTATTTTGAACAAATTGCTCCAGCTTGCGTAAAGGTAAAAGTAAGCGCTCATCATGGTGGAGAGCCCGTAGTGGTGTCCACACAATCGGAAGGGTTTAAAGCAGCGTTTATGGCAATGGAGCAAACATTTGGTAAGAAGCCTATTCCTACAAGAGGAGGGGGGAGTATTCCAATTGTGGCATTGTTCAAAAAAGAATTGGGATTAGACAGTATTCTGATGGGTTTTGGGTTGGATACAGATGCTTTGCATTCACCCAATGAACACTATGGTTTATTTAATTATTTCAAAGGCATAGAAACCATTCCATTGTTTTATGAATATTTTTATGCGCTGAAGAAGAAGTAACCAATTATCTTGTATATTTTTTTCTTCGCAGGTAGTATTGCGACAGAGCAATAACGAGTACAATAAAGGGTGGTAACAATACATTGTAAATTTGCCATTTTGTTTTTTGTATGGCTATTTTTTTCATATCCAATAACCTTAATTTTACTTCACGGGTGCGGAGATGTATTAAGCCAGATTCGTCCATCAGATAATTCATACAGTTTAACAGGAATTGTTTGTTGGCAAAAGTTTGATTGGTAAATTTGTAATAACCAAGGGGGTATAGCATTCCCGTCATTTTATTATAGTCGTTTTTTGCTATATCTCCATCGGATATAACAATCATTTTATTGGGTATGCTCATTTCTTTGAATTGTATTGTGCTGTCTTCCATAATGGCAGAGGAGATACGGTTAATGTACAATGATTTAAATACACCTTCTAAGAGTGTTGCTATGGGTTTTGGACCTTGATTAAATGCTTTTTCTTTGAGTTTGAATTGAGTGATGGCTAAGGATACTCTGAAGGGTATGGGTGTAATTTTTGTGTTTTTGGAAGAAGTGAGTAAAATTGTTTTTTTAATGCCCGATGTGCTGAGTGTATCTATGGTACTTACAAATTCTGTTTTTATCAAATCCATATTTTTTACGATGGGATGGGCAGAGCCAGGCATGATGAGCGGGAAGAAAATCCAGGGGAAGAGTTTGAAATTGGGTTGTCCTTTTGAAAAGCCTATATTTACACGCACTGGAGCACATTGCAAGTCTTGTATAAGATCAGTATTTAATCTTACGCCGTATCTGAATAGCATATCTTCTAAATTGGTTGTATTGTTTAATGCTAGTGTGTATCCTTTTAATCTAAAAGAATCCATATTGAGTTTTACGGGGTCTATCAGCCAAAGAACTTTTCCCCCTTTCATAATAAACTGGTCAATGATGAATTTATCTTTTTCGTCTATGATGGTATCGGGTTTTGCAAGGATGATGGCATCTAAATTTTTTAATGCATATAATTTGTGATTTATTTTTATTCTTGACACATTGTACTCTTCGGAAAGCGCTTTGATATAATCATATAGCTGTAAGGTATCTATTTCTTTGTGTCCTTCTACAATGGAAATTTCTGGTCTTTTCTTTCGTTTGAGTTTATTGATCGTATTGCATATACCATATTCAATTTCATTGAGGGTGTGGTTGATATTTTCTTGGGGTGTAAATCCCAGTTGTCTTGAGAAGATTTGCCATACGGTTTCTTTGCCTTTGTAGGACACCATAGCACCTGGCCACACTAAGCTTTCAGATATTTTGTTTTCTTTTTTCTCTACGACTTGTTCGGGCACTATGCCTTTATCGTATAGTTGTTTTTCTACGTTTTTTATTTCTTCTTTATTGTCTATGCTGTTTATATCGATGAATTCGTATTGAATGTTTTCATTGTAAATGCGCATTTCATCCAGCATTTCTTTGACTTCGTTTTTTAGTTTGTTGAATTCGGGAGATAGGTCGCCATCTAAATAAATTTTGAAATAAACGATATCATCTATTTTTTTTATAAATTCTTTGGTATAGGGGGAAAGTGTGTATCTTTTTTCTGAAGTTAAGTCCAAGCGAAAAAAATAAAAACTCAGAATAAAGTTTAAGGTAAATAATATGGCTGCAATTGTTATAAATTCAATCATGTCTTTTTTCTTGGATGAGTATTTATAGTTTTTTGTTTGCATTTCTACCATTTTCTACTTAGTAAAACCAATCTTGTACTGAAGATAAACATTGTAATTATGGTTAAAAAATAAATCCCATCACGTGAGTCTATCACACCACGACTCATGCTATAGTAATGATAATTTATTCCTAAAGAAGAGATGAATAAAGACAAGGTGCCATTGATTTTGAATGAAGCTATGTATTCAAATCCGTTATAGAATAAATAACACATCATCAATGCCAGTATAAAGGCTATTACTTGACTGTCTGTCAGAGCCGATGCAAATATGCCGATGGCTAAAAATGATGCTCCTAAAAAAAACAAACCAATATAGGAACCCCATGTTCCGCCTGTATCTATATTGCCTTTTGGAAATCCTAATTCATATACAGTGTAATAATAAATGAGCGTAGGTAATAGTGAAAATACAATAATAGCAAAGCCAGCCAAGTATTTTGCTACTACTATTTGTAATTCTGTAAGTGGTTTGGTGAGTAATAATTCCATCGTGCCTGATTTGTTTTCTTCAGAAAATAATTTCATGCTGATAGCAGGAATAAGAATGAGGAATACCCAGGGTGCAATGGAAAACAGATGCTCTAATGAGGCAAATCCATTTTCAAATATATTGGTGCCTGTTGCTTCATCAGGGAATACCCACAAAAACATCGCTGTAATGAGTAAAAATACAAAGATTACAAGAAAGCCTGTCAGAGAATTTAAATAACTTCTTATTTCTTTAAAAAATAATGCTTTCATAAACAAAGGGCGAATATATGAATTGATACAATATTAATATTTACTTTTTCTTTTCTTTATTGGTTGAATTTTTAGGAGGAATAGGTGATTTGTTTTTCAATCTTTGCTGAAGCTGTTGAAGTTGTTGTTTTTTATTTTCTGTATTGATATTTGCATGTGTGAATGTTTTTTCATCTCTTTTTTCAAAAATTTTTATCACCTCTTTGTCTAATCCAAATTCATTATTGAATACTTCGGGGTGTTGTTTAAAATATTCTTCACTTTCTTTTTCACTTTGTTCCCGTCCGTCTTTATTCAGGACCTTTTCTTTTATTTTTCCATCTGGTTCTTTAATAATGGTAGGACCTTCTCTTAATCCACTTTTATATGTCATCAGTCCTACTCGGGTGCCATTGGGTGCATAGTAAACAAAATATCCATCAGGTAAGTCATCTTTGTAATATTCCATCCCTTTGATTTTTCCATCAGAGAAATACTGCACAAAATAGCCATGTTTTTTATTCAAGATGTATTGTTTTTTTTCAAATACTTTATTAGAGTCATAATAAGTAATACTTAATCCATGTCTTTGCCCTTGTAGATAATGGTCTCTGCTAATGAGTTGTCCTAATTCATTGTAAAATTCCCATACGGAGTCTTTTTTTTGTTCAAGATATTTTCCTTTTGCCATTATTTTTCCATTCCAGTGGTATAAGGTAGCATAAGCCATCTTACCATCTTTTTGAAAGTTTAATTTTGCTTTGATTGTATCGTGTTCATAGTAGTATTTGAATAAGCCTTGTGGCTTGTCATCCTTGAATAAGCCTTCGTACTCAATGTGTTTTGAGTTGGGATAAAATACTTTCCAGTAGGATTGTTTTCTGCCTAATGAATCTATTTTATTTTGAGAAAGGAGTGGCGTTAGTGTAAATAAACCTAAAATAAAAGTAATATGTTTTTTGAAATACTTCATCTTATTGAGTGAGTGTTTTGAATATTTCTTCCAATTTTAATTCTGATTTATGGAGTGTGATGATGCTGGCATTATTTTCTAAAGCAATGTTCATCAGTTTTTTTGATATTTCTACATCAGATGTTTCTATCATCCATTTGGAATCAGATAGTTTTTCTAGTTTTTGCAGAGATAATTTTGAAAAGGCTTTTTCATTCAGTGATACAGAAAATTCAACAATTATGCTGGAACTGGCAGAGATATTTTTGATATTTTGAATACTATCCGAAGCAACTATTTTTCCACGATGAATAATCATTAATTTGTTACATACAGCCTCTACCTCTTGCATAATGTGAGTACTAAACATGACTGTTTTATTTTTTCCCAGTTCTTTTATTAACTGACGAATTTCTTCCAGTTGATTAGGATCTAATCCTGAAGTGGGTTCATCTAAAATTAATATAGATGGGTTGTGTATCAGCGCTTGGGCTAGTCCTGCTCTTTGTTTGTATCCTTTTGAGAGGGTTTTGATTTTCTTCTGTTGTTCTATTTCTAGCCCGCATATATCAATCATTTCTTTTACTCTTTGTGTTACATTCTTTATTCCATACAATTTTGCTACAAATTCTAAAAATTCCTTTACATACATTTCATAATACAGCGGGTTTTGTTCGGGTAAATATCCAATTTGTTTTTTTATTTCAAGTGCGTGTTCGTATATGTCCAGTCCATTTACTTCTATGTGCCCCGATGTCGGCGGAAGATATCCTGTAATGATTTTCATCATTGTACTTTTCCCTGCGCCATTAGGTCCTAAGAAGCCTACAATTTCCCCTTTTTTTATTTCAAAAGAAACATTATCCAGGGCTTTTTGTTTGCCATATATTTTAGTAACATTTTTAGCTATAATAGACATATAAATTTACATTATTTCAGTGCCTAATATAATGAACAATGCCATCTGTTCTCAAAATTTCAGAATTTTTAAGTGACACCACTCTCTTATCCACAGAAGAATCATTAAATTGCCACAAAAAATATGAACTATCAGGAAATTAAAGTAACTACATGGGAAACATTAGCTCCGCATTTTGAAGAACTGCTTAATAGAACCATTAAGGATTACAATGATTACATTCAATTTATATTTGATTGGAATAGATTATTGTCTATAGTATCCGAAGATGGCGGGTGGAGATATATTCAAATGACTTGCCAAACCAATGATGAAAATTACAAACAAAAATATTTACAATTTGTAACAGAAATAGAGCCACATTTACAAATCATACAAAATAAAATCCATCAAAAGACCTTTGAAAATCCCTATTTTAAGGCACTTCCCAATGACACATTTGCTGTATTCAAAAGAAATATACAGAAAGACATTGAATTATTCAGAGAAAAAAATGTTCCTCTTTTTACAAAAATACAGGAACTACAACAAAAATATGCGGAAATAACAGGGCAACAAAGCATTGAGTACGAGGGTCAAACACAAACACTTCAGCAAGCCAGCATCTACTTAAAAAATACCAACAGAAAAATAAGAGAAACCGTTTACCATCTTATCAATGAGAGAAGACAACAGGACGAGGAGAAGCTAAATAAATTATTAGACGAGTTGATTGCTCTGAGGCATCAAGTAGCACAAAACACAGGGCTTGAAAATTTTCGGGACTATATGCACAAGGCATTAGGAAGGTATGATTATTCGGTGGATGATTGTAAACAATTTCATCATTCAATAGAAAAAACAGCAGTGCCTGTGGTAGAAAATATCCACCATATTCGTCAAAAAAAACTAGGTCTTGAAAAAGATTATTACTCTTGGGATACACAAGTAGATATGTATGGCTTAGAGCCATTAAAGCCATTTTCCAGTGAAGAAGAATTCATTAATAAAAGCATTACTTGTTTTGGCCAAATAGATATATTCTTTGCAGAATGTTTGGAAGAAATGAAGCATCAAAAAAGATTGGATTTAAGTTCTCGTATAGGCAAAGCCCCCGGTGGATACCAATATCCTTTATACAACAGCGGGGTCCCTTTTATATTTATGAATGCCGTAGGATTACACAGAGATTTGGTAACCCTGATGCACGAAACAGGCCATGCCGTACATTTCTTTTTGAATCATCATTATCCTGTACTGGATTTCAAAAGCCCTCCCAGTGAAGTGGCAGAGTTAGCAAGTATGAGCATGGAACTCATCACGATGGAACATTGGGATGTGTTTTTTAAAAACAAAAAAGATTTAATGAGGTCTAAACAACAACAACTGGAAAGTGTTATAGATGCGCTTCCATGGATTGCTGCCATTGATAAATTTCAACACTTACTTTATGAAAATCCTATTCACACGGTCAATGAAAGATATGAATATTGGATGAATACCATTCAAAAGTTGGTGCCTAAAAATATATCACACAGAGGATTAGAGAGATTTTTAAAAATAAAATGGCAGGCACAATTACATATTTACGAAGTACCTTTTTATTACATAGAATATGGTTTTGCCCAATTAGGAGCCATTGCTATATGGAAAAATTACAAACAAGATGCCAAAGGAAGTATTGAAAAATACAAAGCAACTCTTCTATCAGGAAATACAAAATCTATTCCTGAAATATACCGCACAGCAGGCATCCAATTTGATTTTTCAGAACAATACATAAAAAACTTAATTGATTTTGTATGGGAAGAATATGAAAAGTGCTTATTTTAATCCAACGAAATTTTATTTTACTTTTAATACTTTCGTTTTGAAAAACCACTATTGCCTCGCTTTCTGCTTTTTGACCTTTGCTTATTGATGTGTACTTGAAGTTGATCTTTATAAACCTTGTTCTTTGTTCTGAAACGATGAAATAAAGAGTGGTCTGTTTGATGAGATCCTGGTGTTTTATGATAAATCCATCCACCTGCTGTAACCCTTTCACCACTCAATAATCTCGCTAAAAATCCCTTTTTTCTTGTGGATTTGCTTTTTGCAAAAGCATTGGCATTACCTTTACTTTTATTAAACAAAATAAACTTTCCTCCTCTTTGATTTCTATGCTCTCTTTTTTTTCCACCTGTTTGTGCTGAAAGAGAAAAAACCAATACCATTCCTCCCAATATGAAGAGATATTTTTTCATAAAAGTGCTATATAGACTTACAAAATTAGGTATATTTTCTAAATGATACAAAAAAATTATCAACAATTAAATGTTATTATGACATTATGAAAGTAGCATATCAATCAGTAAATTTGCAAATAAATATGACTTTTATGAAAATAAACCTGATGGCATTAATTATATTCTATTCTTTTTATTTCAGTGCTCAAACCATCCTCATTACCAATGCCACTATTCATAATGGCAAAGGAGACGCTCCATACCAAGCCAATGTACTAATAAAAAATGCTGTCATTGCTAAAATAGACGTCAATGAAATGAAAGAGAATGCAGATACCATAATACGAGCTGATGCCCTGCATTTATATCCCGCTTTTATATCTTGCAACAATGTATTAGGTTTACAAGAAGCAGAGGCAATCAGACCCACTTCAGATTATAAAGATATGGGCGATTTTAATCCACATCTAAGAACATTGACTTCATACAATACAGACAGCAAAATTTTACCTACCGTATTTTCAAATGGCGTATTATACACTCAATGCACACCTAGAGGAGATTATATTGCAGGGACATCAGCAGTGATAAAAACAAAGGCGCGGAACTGGGAAGATGCTGTCATAACAGAAGATGGAATACATTTTTATATGCCATCAGAATATGTACAAAAAGGATGGTGGGCAGAGCCCGATAAAACAGACAAGAATAAAGAATTTCATCAACAACTCATGTCAGTAAAACGATTTTTATCGCAAAGTAAAATCTATTTTATTTCACAAGACAGTACTGAATTTAATCCAAGATATGAAGCAATGAAACAGATATGGAAAGGAGAAAAAAATTTTTATATTCATTGTAACAGATCAAAAGATATAATGAACGCCATTCAATTAGCGCAAGAATTGCAAATCCCCAAAGTGGTCTTGGTGGGATGTGAGGAGATATACAAAGTAATAGATATCGTAAAAAAATATCAATACCCTGTCATACTGAGTAGAATTAATGGCTTACCCCCATCTGGTGATGATAAAATAAAAATTAATTTTGAACTGCCTGGTTGGCTTGAAAAAAACAACATATTGTACGCAATAAGCATATCGGGAGATATGGAAGCTATGCAAAGTCGTAATTTGCCTTTTGTTGCAGGTATGTCTGTATCATACGGATTAAGTAAAGAAAAAGCATTGCAAAGTATTACATTGAATGCTGCAAAGATATTGGGAGTAGATAAACAAATAGGCAGTATTGAAAATGGCAAAACAGCTGCTTTGATTTTATCAACAGGAGATGCTTTAGACCCATCTACTCATCAAATCAAATACATTATACTGGAAGGGAAAATATACTCTGATAAAAATTTTCAAATGGACTTATATCAAAAGTATCTTGATAAATATAATATCAAAAACTAAAAAATGAGACCCCGTTATTTCTTCGTATTTTTAACTTGGTATGTCTTACTGCACCACCATTTAATGGCTTTTCAGATTTTAATTCCTATGGATGAAACTCAAAAAAATCATTTAAAATCTTACGGTATTGCTTATTGGACATTAAAGCAAGAGGTTGAAATATACTGGCTGCTCAATTACAGGGGAGGCAGTTTTTTA
>DAHXOV010000257.1 GCA_027364695.1 bacterium | reverse complement strand
GGGTAAAAATGAAGCCATCGGGGCTCTGTCCTGTATATTCATAGGCTTTAATAGTATCGTTTCCTACTAAAAATTTGGGGTTAAAAGTATAGTTATTAATGTTTTCTTTTCCTGTATATTTTTGTTCAAATTTTCCTAAATAGCCATAATCAAATATTTTGTCTTTAAACTTTGGTACTTGGGTAGTATTATCTACACCTTCATAGCTTGCGAGCAGGTTAAAGAATGTATTGGTGAGTAATTTATTAGATTTTTCTTTTTCTTCTTTGGAAGTATAGTGTTTTCCTAATTTTTGAGTTAATCGGGCTGTTATTCTCCATGTTTTGGATATTGTTTGTGGATTGCTTTCAGGTGTAAAGAGAGAGCGGGAATAACTAAAGCTTCTGGAATTATTTAATTCATAGGCGCCGCCTATAGAGATGTTCGTATTTTCTGCGGGCTTAATGTCAATTTTACCATTCAGAGCCAAATAATAGGATGCTATATTTTGGTGTGCTTTTCTTGTTTCCATACTTTCTTTTGTAATATAATCGTATCTTTTTACAAAGCCTACTCCGCTGGGTGATGGTTGAAGTGGATTAGCCAGCAGGTCGTTTTTTACATCGTCCTTTAATACATATACAGGAACAAAGGATGGCACGGGGTCTTTTACATAATTGCCTTGTCCTGCTAAAAAATACCCGATGATGGTTTTTTTGTTGCCATTGGTATCTATTTTGTTCCAGATAGGTCCGCCTAAACTAAAGCCAAGAGAATTGAAGCCGTATGCATCTAGTCCATATATTTTTCCTTTTTTATCTTCTCCTAAGCCGGAGGAATATAATTCTATTCCACCGAAAAATTTGGATTGGGGACCTCGTGTGGATACAGATACAACGCCTGATGTAACATCTCCATACATAGCAGGCACGCCACCTGTAATTACATTGATTTGTTCTACTGCTTGCTGTGGCAGCGCTAATCCGCCTATTATTTTTACTCCATCTACGAAATAAGTATTTTGAGTATTTCTACCGCCTCTTACATTTAAAGATTTTCCTTCATCTGCCTGAAAAATACCTGCGTTACTTGCAGCGGCTGTATTGACATCTTTTGTTGCCATATTTTGGTATTCTTCACGGGTTACGGTGCCGCCCGATTTGGTATCAGGGTCAATTAAAGGAACCTGATAGGTTTCTACTACTACTTCATCTAATTTTATTCCTTCGCCTGATTCCATGAGTAAAGTTACATAAGCGGTTTTACCTTCTCCCACAAGTACTCCTTTTAATTCTTTAGCTTGATAGCCCACATAAACAGCTTTGACTTCGTATGTTCCAGGAGGCAGTGGTTTCAAGAAACATTCTCCATTCATATCTGTAGTAGTACCTGCTATCTGTATTCCTTTTGAATAAGCCACCACACTACCGAATGAGAGTGCTTCACCTGTATTTTTATCTTTGAGCGTTACTTTAATAGCGCCCGTATTATTTTGTGCAGTTATGCCTGCAAAAGCAAAGATAAACAGATAGGATAATAAGTTTTTTATCATAGGTATTAGATTGAGGTTAATAATTCTTTCGGGCGTAAATTTATGTAAATTTTTATTTAATATACAAAAAATTTTTTAATTTTTTTTATTGTTTCTTGTCAAGGCAATCATTTGGAGGGGATATTGAGGATTTTGCTGGTCTGTACTTCGTCTATTTTTTTATCTTTTTTATCCTGAAATAAAAGATTGATTCGCGCTCTGTTTTATAATTTATATC
>DAHXOV010000241.1 GCA_027364695.1 bacterium | reverse complement strand
ACATAGTTATGTGGGCAGTAGATAATAATTGGAATGGAATAGAAAACCTGGCGCTCATACCCGGCACTGTGGGTGCAGCCCCCATACAAAACATCGGCGCTTATGGCGTAGAATTAAAAGATGTTCTACAAAATCTTAAGTTCTATCATTTTGACACTAAAAAAATAGAAGCATTAGATAACAAAAACTGTTCGTTTGGATACAGAGACAGCATATTCAAAAAAGTATTGAAAAACAAAGTATTTATCACAGAAATAATATTAAAACTAAGAAAAAAAAATCACCTCTACAAAACAGACTATGGCAGCATAAAAGAAGAATTACAAAAACAAAATGTGCAGCAATTATCTCCAAAAATGATAGCAGAAACAGTAATAAAAATCAGACAAAACAAACTCCCCGATCCCAAAAAAACAGGCAATGCCGGAAGTTTCTTCAAAAATCCAGAAGTAAGCGCAGAACTGTTTATGAAAATAAAAGAAAAGTATCCTGATATAATAGCATTTCCAACAGAAAACAATCAATATAAATTAGCCGCAGGATGGCTCATTGAACACTGCCAATTAAAAGGCTATGCCCACAAAGGAGCTGCAGTGCATACAAAACAAGCCCTGGTGATCATTAACCAAAACAATGCAAAAGGAGAAGACATACTTGAACTTTCCAAAATAATGAGTGATAAAGTATTTGAAAAATTTAATGTAAAATTAGAACCCGAAGTAAATATCTTTTGAGATGATAAACACTGCTGTTGATAAATATCCAGATCCACTTTTAGCGTCATCTAAAAAAATAAATTGGACACTGTTTGATATCACTGTTTATCTGCATTTCTTTATTCCAAGTTACATCTTATTCAAAGAACCATTTGAATTTTATATCACTTATGTTTTCATTATAGCATATCTTCCTTTTTTGATTTGGAAATATCCCATTCCACGATTCATCTGGTGGACATTATTTGCTTTACTTCTTACAGGTATATTCAATGTATGGTTAGATAACAACACTTACAATAATTTCTTCAAAATATTTCTCAATATAGCCATTAATTTTTTATTCTACTCAACACTCATTGCCCACTATAATTACGATGTAGAAACTATGTTCAAAAGATATTTAAAAGGCGCTGTTATTGTTTGCATGTATGGAATAATAGAACTAATAGGATATAAAATTGGTTTAATCAATTTCATAGATCTTAGAACCTATGGATTTAATAAGTGGAGTTTTTCTCCAGGTGGATTAGGAATCAGAGTCAACGCCTCCTACCCCGAGCCAGCATTCTTTGCCGAATTCATATCACCAGCTGTCTTTATAGCCATTTTCACTTTATTTTTTCAACCCACCCATTTCCTGAAAAAGTGGGAAGCCATTATCATACTTGTTGCTTTTTTACTCTCCTTCTCATCCTTGGCATACACTGGTATTTTTATTACTTTGTTACTGTTATTACTCAATTATGGGCTGATCCGGTACTTTATTTTTGCCATTCCTGTAGGTATTTTTTTATTTTATATTCTATACAATAATGTAGAAGAATTTAAAGGAAGAATAGAAGGATTAAAAACAGTATTTATTGATGAATATCTTTTAGAAGAAAAAGACAGAGAGGTTTCAAATTCACAGGCATTTATGGCGCGACAATGGAGAGTATTATCCAAAGTACACGGATCTCCATTAGTACTGTATAATAATTACTACGTTGCTTTACAAAATCTAAAAACCAATCCATTATTTGGAACAGGTCTCGGTTCTCACGAAATCGCATTTAATAAATACAACCTCAACTATTTAATAAGCAAATGGTATGTATTAAACACCCCCGATGCCAATTCTATGGGACTACGGATCATATCTGAATTAGGACTATTAGGTATTATATTTACTCTGTTATTTATTAAAAATAATTTTATACTTAAAAATATCAATCCCACTAACAATCCTGCTTGGATGATCAGTTCTGCCCTTCTGGTTATCATTCTTATTCAATTATTAAGACAAGGCAATTACACTTATTCAGGATTTATGTTTTTTGCTTTATTGTATCACCAAAATAAAATAAATACGTCAATAAATAATAACCCGCTAACAAATGCTCACTAAATGGTTATCAAATATCACCACAGCTATCATCTCTTTTCTGGTATTTTTTTATGCC
>DAHXOV010000225.1 GCA_027364695.1 bacterium | reverse complement strand
CATTGAATACTATACTGCCACTAATGAAGTTACCGTTCATATCATAAGTACCGCTCATTCCAAAATTATCTGCAGCGGAGCCGCTTTGTGCTGCAAAAACTAGAAGGGGATCTATAATTAAATCATAGTTAGGATTATATCCTTTTGGAAATTGAAAGGAGAGGGTATTTTTTTCTAAATGAAATATACAGGGGACTTGCATGACTTTATCATCTATCATTTGATAGGCATAGGGAGTTTTTTCAATCATTTCTTCAAAATCTATTTTAATATGTAACTCATTATTTTTGATAAAAACTTTATTTACGCCTTTATACTCTAAGCGAATATCATTTGGGTTGGCATTTTTATGAACAATAAAGTTGTATTTAATTCCGCTGATGGCAGCTATTATTTCATAATCAATATTTGTATAAATGTTTTCAATGATAATGCGTTGATAGTTTTTGACAAAAGACGCCCATTTTTTTGGATCATTTCCTTTAAAGAAATTTTCGTAGTCCTTTCCTTCATTGAATTTTTTTACTATGATATTTTTTTGCGCATGTAAAAAATTGATTTGGAATGCGTGCCCCTTGAATACTAATTCTTCCGCCTTTTTTGCACCCCCCTCGTGAAATTTTCTGAATGTTTTTTTATCATAGAAGTTGAATGTCAGTTTGTCTTTTTCAATAAACAATGCTCCTCCATCCAGAGTGGCTCTGAATAGGATATTTTCATTCCATTGGGCTTTGTTTTCGGTGAATTTTAAGTAAGGATTGTATTGGGCTGTAATTATTTTTTGAGCATATATCTTCAAGCATAATACCAAGCAAAATATATATGCAGTAATTTTCATTTTTTGATGTAAAGATACGGATTTTTTATTGAATGAGAAAGCAGGATGAGAGTTTTTTAAGCCATGGTGTATATAAATTTAGAAAATGTTTAGTAAAGGTAAATGGAAAAATAGAGTGGACATGTTTTTAAATATGTTGGTGCTGTTAGTCTGATTTTTTTGATATAGTTTATCTACAAGATATTGTGAATAAAATTTTTGCAGAAGGCTTTCAGTTGTGAATTGTTTTCTTTATTTTTGCTGCATTAAAAAATGTTTACTTTTGGCTATAGAGAAGTTTAAAGAGTTGTATCAAAAGGCAGTGTCAGTTACGAGAGTGGTTTTATTGCCTGAAAGTATCAATGATTTATTGATTAAAGATCTGAATGAAGAGGTGTTGTCAAAAGAAGAGATGATGGCGCTTCAGAATTATGATAAGTTTAGGAATAACATATTGTCATCGGTTGCAAATGATAGTGAGTTTGCAGACAAGATAAAGAAGTTGAGAGTGATAGCAAATTTTACAAGTTGGAGAGAGTTTTTGGAATGTTAATGGAATAAAAATAGGTCTATGAAAGTAAAAACATTAGGGCAATTTATCATAGAAAGACAAAGTGATTTTCCTTATGCTAAAGGGGAGTTATCAAGGTTATTGAGAGATATTGGCATTGCTTCTAAAATTGTAAACAGAGCTGTAACGAAGGCTGGGTTGATAGAGATATTGGGGGAGACGGGAGATACCAATGTGCATGGGGAGCAGGTAAAAAAATTAGATGTTTTTGCAAATGAGCAATTTATAGCGGCTTTCAAAGCGGGTGGAGAAGTGTGTGCTATAGCGAGTGAAGAGAACGATGATATTATTCCAATATATTCTGATATTTCTAAAAATGCTAAGTATGTGGTGGGGATTGATCCTTTGGATGGGTCAGGTAATATAGATGTAAATGTTTCGGTAGGGACGATATTTGCAATATACAGGAGAAAAAGCGAAGTGGATTCAGCGGGGCAGTTGTCAGATTTTTTGCAAAGCGGATTGAAACAAATCGCTGCGGGTTATGTAGTGTATGGTTCTTCGTGTATGTTGGTATATAGTACGGGCAGAGGGGTGAATGGATTTACATTAGATCCAAGTATTGGAGAATTTTGTTTGTCTCATCCTGATATAAAGATACCTGAACATGGGAAAATATACTCTATCAATGAGGGTAATTATTTACGATTTCCTGATGGTGTAAAGAAGTACATTAAATATTGTCAGGAAGAGGATAAATCTACAGACAGACCTTATTCATCGAGGTATATAGGCTCTTTTGTGGCTGATTTTCATAGGAATCTGATGAAAGGAGGTATTTTTATTTATCCATCTACAGCAAAGTCGCCACAAGGGAAATTGAGATTGTTGTATGAATGTCATCCTATGGCATTTATTGTGGAACAAGCTGGAGGTATGGCTACGGATGGATTTCAGAGAATATTGGAAAAAAAGATAGCGTTATTACATCAGAGAACCCCTTTATTTATAGGCAGTAAAGCGATGGTAGAAAAAGCGATGGAATTTATGAGAGAATTTTCATCTGAAAAAGTTTGATATTCTTTGGGTGCTTTAGATAAAAATACACATTCGGTTTACCTGTATCTTATTCCGAATTACATTGGGAGTGAAAGATGGGAGGGCAATTTTCCTGAGGAGAATCGTCGTATTATTTGTTCTTTGAAATATTTTATTGCAGAAGATATAAAAGCGTGTAAGAAGTTATTAAAAGATGCGGGCTATGAGGATGTGTCAAGTGCTCAAATTGAGGAGTATAATGAGCATCATTTTTACAAGGATATTGATCATTTGCTTCATCCATTCAATGAGGGATATTCTGTTGGGCTTGTCAGCGAGGCGGGTTGTCCTGTTATTGCAGATCCTGGGGATGAGCTTGTAAGGACAGCGCATTTTAGGAATATACGAGTGGTGCCATTAGTTGGACCGAATGCTATCATCTTGGCAATAATGGCAGCGGGCTTATCGGGTAATGCTTTTACATTTCATGGCTATTTACCTATTGAAGGGCATGAAAAAGTGAGGCGAATAAAGGAGATAGAGCAATTCTCTTATCATAAGAGGCAGTCGCAATTTTTTATAGAAGCACCTTATAGAAATCAGAAGATATTTTCATTGCTTCTTCAAATACTTCATCCGGACACATTACTTTCTATAGCTTGTGATATTCAACACACAAATCCTGTTATATTGACAAAGAGGGTGTATGAGTGGAAAAAAAATCCTCTGCCAGATATTCACAAAAAGCCCTGTATTTTTGGATTATTAAAAGTGTAAAAAATAACTTGTGTAGGGATCAATGCTTGTGTCTTTCTTTGTACATTTAGCCAATTGTTTTTATTATGTTACCTTTGTTGATTATATCAGACAATAATAATGAGGATGTTTATTTTAGTTTGTTGAAATATAGTATTTGGAGGGCTGTTCCTGATGTGTATATATTTGAGTATTGTGTTTCCAAATCAGCAGATAAGATAAATAAAGCGGCAGCGTATATTTTATTGAATGAACATAGTTTTTCTGAGAATAGCGTTTTTTATATTGAAGTGAATATAGGGTATTTATTTGGGAGCAATCAAAAAATTTTGTTGATTCAATACAATAACAAATGGATACTTACACCGGATAATGGTTTGGCAGGTCTTTTAGAAAAAGAAAAGATTCAAAAGATATATGATTGGAAAGAGCCTATTTGTACAACTTTTTATGCGAAAAACGAAATGTTGAATGCATTAAAATATTTGGTCAATCATTCATTTGTAGTGGGACATCAGTTGAGGGAGATAGGGATTGAAAAATGCCAAAGATTAAATTGGTGGAGTATGGTAGAAAGAAGGAAGAATAATGATGAGAAAATTTTACTTCTGCCTATTCTTTTGATAGATAGTTATGGTAATATTATATTAAACTTTAGAAAGAGAGATTATGAATTGTTGTGTGAGAAATATGATGTGAAAATCCAATTGCCTTATTCTACTATAGATGAGATAAATGATACATACAATCAAAAAGGCACTAATAAAGAAGTGGCTGTGTTTAATGATGCTGGTTACTTAGAGTTGTTGATAAATGATGGAGGGCTTGCTCAGATGATAGTGCATCAGGATATTTATTCTGGTGCAAATTATCATATCAGTTTGTTGTTAAAACTTAAACGATGATTAGAAGAGTTGTAAGAATGAGTTTTTATCCTGAAAAGGTGAAGGATTTTTTAGATTGCTTTAATAAGCATAAGGACAGAATACGCCAATTTGAAGGATGTATGCATTTAGAACTGTGGCGGGATACTCAGCGTAGTAATGTTTTTTATACATATAGCTTATGGCAGGATGAAATATCCATAGAAAATTACAGGAATTCTGAACTATTTAACGAAGTGTGGATTTATACAAAGCAATTGTTTAATGAGAGACCTATAGCGTTTTCAGGAATTAAAAATAATGAGCAGACAGAAATTAAATAAAAAAAATGCGGATTGAAAAATCCGCATTTTCAGAAGTACCGATGTGGTTCAAGAATTTAGTTGGCAGGTTGTACAAATACTATTTTCTTTCCTTTTCTTAATTTAAACATTACCACTCCATCTGTAAGGGCAAAAATAGTATGATCTTTACCTATTCCTACATTTTCTCCGGGGTGGAATTTTGTTCCTCTTTGGCGAATAATAATGTTACCAGCTTTGCATAATTGACCGCCAAATAGTTTTACACCGAGCCGTTTGCTATGAGAGTCTCTAACATTTTTTACACTACCTTCTCCTTTCTTATGTGCCATATTATTTAATTTTTAGAGTGAGTGATTTATATTTCTATTTTTTCAATTTGAATATATGAAAGATATTGGCGATGTCCATTGAGTTTTTGATGACCTTTCCTTCTTTTCTTTTTGAATACCAATACCTTATCGCCTTTTAAGTGTTTTAGTATTTTTGCACTTACTTTACCTTGTACGACAGGATTGCCTATTTTAAGGTCACCATCATTATCTACCAATAAAATTTTTTCAAAGTTGATGGCTTCTCCTTCGTTTGCACTGAGGCGATGTGTATATATTTTTTGCCCTTCTTCTACTTTGAATTGTTGACCGGCGATTTCTACTATTGCGTACATAAAATTTTATTTAAGGGGGGCAATATTACAAAATATTTTATTGTCAAAAAAATATTTATTTTAATTTACATAATACTTTCTATCGTTTATTTACTCATTTGTCTTTTGTTTCATTAGCATGTAATGCATTATCAATATTTCCAAGGTCCCTGTCAAAAATATAATACCCCATTTTATCATTTCCAATAAGTTTCAATCTGTCATTAATTTGTCTTGCTAATGCTTCTTCTTCTAGCTGCTCACTCACATACCATTGTAGAAAATGATGGGTTGTAAAGTCCTTTTCTTTCAATGTAATCTCAACCAATTTATTAATCTCGTTCGTTACATATATTTCGTGGTCTAACACGCTCTGAAAAATTTCTGACAGATTTTTAAAGTTTTCTTTTGGTTGTTTTATGGGAGGAATAATAGCGACTCCTTCTCTTTCATTAATAAATCTAATGAGTTTTAGCATGTGAATCCTCTCCTCATCTGAATGTTGATACAAAAAATTAGCCACCCCATGATAACTATTCTTTTCAGCCCAAGAAGCCATAGATAAATAAATATGAGACGACTCAGCTTCCAGTGCTACTTGTTCATTTAATGCTTGATTGATACTTTTCTTCATATTTTTTTGGCAAATATACTAAATAGTGTGTATTTATGCTACAGTGAACCAAAAATTAAAACATCTTCACGCAATGCAGTGTAGCAGAAGATAATTTAAAAAATAAAGCAGCATGACAAATCAAGTCCTTTAATGTCTTCAACTATATTAGCAATGATGCAGCCGATGGATTAAGTGCGATTGTTTTGGTGTGGATAAAATCACCGGTAGTTACCTCATTATGATTGGCAACTCCTTCAAAAACCTGCTTTTGTTCCGTGATACAGTTTAAAACAAATTCCAAGGACGAGCCTTTAAAATCGTTAGGGAATTTCTTGTTTTTTATATCATCAACAACCTGAATCACACCCCTGCGAATTGAGTGGAAAGCTTTCAACCTTTCTTCATTATTGATGAACCAAGTATTGTAAACGGATTCTTTATCGGCCTTATACTGCTTTATTACAAGTTCAAAATTGCTATTCATGACTCTATTTACCCAATCCTTTGTAGATACATGTGGTATGATATTCCTTTTCTTTAATGGTTACAATAATTAATGCTGTAAAGGCCTTTGTTATATCTTCAACATTACAGAATAGTTTTTCCGTATTAGCAGTGAGCGTTTTTTCAATTTCTTTACCATCAGGATACTGTAATTTTACTTTTCCGGTAATATCTTTGGGTTCTATTACTTTAAAATTTGATTTTGATATCCACATGTTTAATTTTTCATTCGCAGTAAAAGTATCAAATATAATTTCAAAATGATATTTTCCCACGTCCTTTATTTCACCACCGTGAGGTGATTGCACTTTATGTTCGTGTGCCGCTACATCGTTCTCATTATGACTGGAATGATCGTGTTGAACTTTTGCAGTCGAAATGATTGCAAATGCAAAAAGCAAAGCGGTTTTTAAAACCGATTTCATGGTATTTTATTTGTTTATAATCAGTTTTTTATTAGTTATCGTATTTCCTGCTTTTAATGAAACAACGTACATGCCATTTGGCAAATCAATATTTATTTCTTTTTTATATTGACCGGATGATTGCTCACTGTTTGCGAGAACCCGAACTTCTCTACCTAAGACATCCGTCATTTTTATACTTACTTCCAAGTTGTCTTGTAAAGTATAGTTTACATAAAAATGATTCGTAGCCGGATTGGGAAAAACATTGAGTAAATTTTCATTTGTATTTATATTGTTGATGCCCAATAAAACTGAACAATTTACACCGATAGTATTCAATTCATTCTGAATATTTGTACTGCGGTTTTGAATAAATGATTTTAAACCTGGGTAAGTGATTCCACTAACCACAATGTTGGAATTAATATTATTATCGAAATCTGTATTGGAATACATTTTCAGGGTATCCGCATACACATCCGCCTTAATCAGATTGTAGAGGCTGTCAATTTTCGGATTAAGAACCGAAGGTTGAAACGTATTTAAAAAATCGCAGATGTAAGCGAGGTATTGATTTTTATAAGCTGTATCACTTAACATACGATTGGCCAATGGACGGTCTGTTACATTGGGCTCGATGTATAAAATGCTTTTTGCTTCGGTGGATGCTACGCTTCCCGGTACATCCATTCCAAATGCAGTGCTAACATCCCAGGTTATCCATTCAAATTTATTGGTAGCCGTATTATGATAGATATAATAATTGTGAACAAAACGGAAAGCATAGGAGTCAAAGTTAACAAACATATTGCAGGCAGCCCATGCTCCTATAAAAGAGCTGGCATTCAAATAAGTATCTACTGAATCTTTAAATTGAGCATTGGTAGTGGTATTAATTTGTTTGGTGAGGTTTATTAAATCATTCCAGTTATTAGCTGTGGTGTTTGTTTTTAATGTATAGCAATTATAGTAAGACGACAAACTCCCATAATATTTTAAATCAGCGCAAACTGAGTTGCCTCTATCTCCTTTAAATAAATTTCCGCCTTTATTTCCAAAGCGGTCCATGCAAAATGTTTTGTTTATCCGTTCTCCGATTTGATAGAATCCCCAATAGGAGCCATTTATGTATAGCTTCGCATAATTCGAGCGTGGGGCATATAGTCCTTTTGAGTTTAAGAAATCAAGAAATAATTTCTCCCTCATAAAACTTGGATCCTGGTAGGAATTATTCAGATTGAGGGAGCCTAGACCATCGTACTTCTGTGTCTTTTTATACTCATCAAAAGAAAGGGTAAAAGGTTTTTTATTACCCGGATAATTATAGTAAGATGAATTGCCCTTAAATTGAATCCCCACTGAATCAACTGTGTTCCCATCAATAATTACCTGGGCTGGAATATAAGTGGATGAATCATTGGCATCGTCATAGGCTTTATTGTTAACAAGTAAAGTCCAATAATTTGCTTGCGGAAAGTTAATATTGATGGTGTGAATCTGCGTAACATTAAACAAATTGTCACCCGCTGTAATTTGTGCTTGACAGAACAATGGCACAAAAACAAAAATTAAAAGTAATTTTTTCACCTATCTGTTGATTAATAATTTCTTTACAATAATTGGGTTACCAACATTCACTTTTACATAATACATTCCACTTGGTAAATGGTCCACTTTAATATCAATTTGATGCTGTCCGATGGATTGTTTTTCTTTATCACTTGAAAGAATATTTCTTCCTGTAATATCTATGATGGAAAAAGAAATATCCGCAGTTTCCGATAGAACATACTGAATGGTAAATAACGTGTTTGCGGGATTAGGATATAACGATACTGCATATTCTGGTGCAGCATTATCTTCAATTCCTGTGGGGATGCTGCCCAGGTTAATATTGTCAATATAAAGGTTATTTCCGCCATCCGTTACATTTACAATTTTGATAAGCACGTTGCTTTGGGTGGAATAGGTAACTAAACTAACGTTGGCTGTTTTCCATATCGTGTTTATATCAGGGATGTAAGGCGTTGTTTGCGTTGTTCCGGTGGCCATTGCGGTGCCTGTTGTATAAAACTTTTGTGTCCAGTTTACACCACAATCGCTTGATACCAAAACAATCAATTCATCTGAATAATTAGCATCGGACTTTGCGTAGGCCCACTTAAAATTTAGATAAGCTGTACCAGGGAAGGTTGTAAAATCAAAGCGTGGCAATAGTAAAGCATCCGATTGTCCATAGTTTGTATTAATCAGGTTATTGATTTTAGCTGATCCAATTCCCGCATACTGCACGGCAACAGTATCTCGCTCCCAAGTGACACCTCCGTCAGGATTATCAATGGTGATGCCATTTGGAGGAAATACAGAAGTTTCAAAACCCTCAAAAAAAGGTAAAGCCTGTCCGACAGGCGGTGTTGTAACTGTTATGTAGTTCAAAAACTCTACACTATCACTTCCTAATGACCCGTAGGCAACTAATTTTACCGGATAAGTGCCTAATGTATTATAAGTAATTAAAGGATTAGTTGAGGTAGATGTTGCGGGAGTTCCGCCAGCAAAATACCATTGATAAGAAGTAGCTCCATTCAATGTTTTGTTTGTAAAAAGAATTTGATTATTTACACAAATGGTTTGTGAGTTTGCTGTAAAATCAGCAACTACATTACAAGGACTTGTAACATAGCCACTGTCACATCCGGTTGAATCAATATTCCACTGCTGCCATATATCGTTTCGTAAACTTACCAGTGAAGCATGCATCCTGGATTTTTGCCCGTTAGTGAACATACTTTTGCAGGCATCATCCGAATAATCCAAGTAATTTTGGACTTGATCATTGACATCAGGAAAATCATTCGAACAACTATTTATAGTTGGACATCCAAAGTTTGGATTTGCAACAGGAGGAGTGTCGCATACATAATCACCATCAGCACATGTATCAGCGCCACACCCACCATTAAATGTATGATATAAGCCAAACCAATGTCCTATTTCGTGTGTAGTAGTTCTTCCAAGTGTTGATGCTGCTGTTCCAATTCTACCAAAGTAATTATGTCGAACCACGATACCGTCTTCATCGGGTGGACCTCCCGGAAATGATGAATAACCAAGTATTCCGCTTGATCCATTAATGCTTTTTACAACATACATATTTAAATATCGTGTGTTATCCCAATAGCTCAAATTTTTTAACTGAGAGCGTTGGTAGGTTTGATGATTGCTGAGAGAAGATTGTATCCGAACTATTCCGTTTGTACATTTTCCGTCAGGTGTTTTTTTTGCTAAACAAAACTCAATTTCAGTATCTACACCATTACCATCACCGTTGGTTCCGGCAATTTTTCTAAAGTCTTCGTTCAGAACATCTATCTGGCTTTGGATTTGTGCATCACTTATATTCTCGGTTCCACCATTATGAATAACATGCACAACCACCGGAATTATTTTTACACTGCTTGATGCAACTTTCTTATATACAGACGCACTACGAATGGCGTCGGAAATAATTTTTTCAGCTTTATCAATCTGCGCTTTATGCTGGCGTTGATAACGATCGAAATAGCAGGGTTCGGTTACCGTTTGTGCATAAGCGTTACAAGCGATAATAATAATGGATAGTATTGATAGTATATTTTTCATTTGATTTTAGATATATTATTTAAATTTATTTATTCTTGATTGTTAGTCAATCTGCCTTTACCGCTTTGTATAGCGTTAGTGTTCCAAAAACAGTTGAATAACTTTTATCAAGTTTTTTTAATATCAATGGTCAAAAATACACAAAATTGTTTGAAAAAAATTGGATTTTGATATTTTTTTATTATAAAGATCCATGCCGCGGTATAAAAAGTAAAAAAACTGCAAATAAATAAAAGGTTTAAATGCTATAATACAACTCTTTGCAGTTGCTATAGCTTATATTTGCCTGAATATCAAATATAAGCATTTTAGTCAAAAGTAGGTAGAAAATCCAAACTGAAAACCAGCGGTTAATGAAGCTGGATTTCCTAACAAATCCCTCTGCCAGTGATACCGGTAATTGGCTATAATCACCGTTTGTGACGAAGGACGAAAACTAATGCCTGGCACTATGGCAATTATATCGTCGTAGATATTTCCACCTGTTTCATTAAAAATTCCTACGTTATAATCTGTGTATTCTGTTCGGAAGGCTAAATTGATCGTGCTGTTTTCCCACCCAAACATTTTGCGCTTGACGATGGGCTGAACAATATCTAAAAATCCACCTTGCTGCTTATTCCCGAATTGTTGCGAATAAGTAGAGGGGACATCAATCAGTGCCCAAACCCATTCTCCATTGATGTAAGTTTTAATTCCGGGAATCGTGGTATTAAAATCTATCGCATATACATCTACACGTCTTCTTTTGTCCAATATCAAACCATCTTCCTGAAATTTATTGTACACACCTCCCATCCATGAAATGCCAACTTCACCAATTTTTCTCTGACGGATGGCTGTTTTAGCAGTTATCAATGGTACTCCATTAAAACTTTCTTCAAAGCGTTCAGGATTTTGTTTGCTGGCCGGTAACCATGTTCTGTTCTCAGTATTTGCAATAATTTTATCGTCAAAGCCATTGGTAAAATAGATTTCGTAAGCCCAGACCAGGTTATTTCGCCCATATTTTCCGAAAAATCCAAAGCCTACATTGCTCCAGGTTGAAGGAATAATAGTTGTTGCGGATATTGGTCTGCTGATAAATTCCCATCTTGGACCATCATGGTTTTGATTGAATGCTCCAATAGGATTCATCATTACACCACCGCGTAGATTAAATAAAGGATGAAGTTCAATATCCATTGAGGCAAATTCAATACCGATTTCTTTGCCTCCTTCTTCCAATTCAATTTCTGAAAGGAATTTTATACGTTTCTTGATGGTGGATGATACAAATAGTGTTAAACGAGGGATTTGGAAGGAAAGTCCTTCGCTTATTCCATTCGTTCCAAAATAGCTGCTGTTGGCTTCAAGATAACCACCCAGCGAAACAGGCAATTTTCCCATTTGCAGGAAAGGGCGATTATACACTGCATCCATGTTCATTTTTAATTTGTTTGTATCCTGTGGGATTCTGTTGATAAAAGAAGTATCCTTTTGTGCAAGGTACATATTC
>DAHXOV010000202.1 GCA_027364695.1 bacterium | reverse complement strand
AAAATTTTTTTCTGTGATATTGGGGTTGATAAGGGCACTTCTGGCATTAGCTCGCATCCATGTGGGTTTTAATTTTTTTGGTGCAGTGTAATTTTGCAAAGCGGATTTCATCAAGAAAAAATTCTCTTGATAGTATTTTGTTGGCTTAACATTGTAGAGGATGGTAAAGTAAAAACTATCTTGTACTAATTGAGCATTGCGGACATAAAAATTGAAATTAGAGACAGGATATGAGTGGTAAAAGTATTGATAAGAAATAGCCGTATCTGCAGTCAGTATAGAGCTATCGGGAGAGGCATGAAAAAGATTGATGAACCCATTTTCATCGCTGAGATAAAAGAACTCATTATTTTTTTGAGAAGAAGGAATGGGCTTGTATTCATTGAAATTTTGGGTATTGCTTACTCTAATAAGCAAGTTTGATTTTGGAGGATAGGTGGTATAAAATATATCTTTGTACGGAGTATATATTTTGAAGAATCTTTTTGGATCACTGGAAAGGTTATTAGTGAGCGTATCTGTAGTTCTGTTGCTTGTAAATACAATGCCCTTATCGTTATTTATAAATATGGGTTCATCATCGTCAAAAATATCGTTGGTGATTTGTTCAATGCCACCGTTGTTGATTGTATAAACAAATATATCTGATTGCCCTTTACTTTGTTTGACTGCACTCATGACTAACTTCTTTCCATCGGAACTGTAATTAATACTCATTATTTTTTCGAAGCCTGTAATTGGTTTTTTATATTCCTCATTGTTAATGAAGTCAAAAGTATGAAAGTAAATGACATTTTTTCGTTCATATATGGCTACAAGCATATTGGTTTTTGGATGCCATGTTATAAGCGGATAGTATTTATTCGACTCTCTTTCAATACGAGGATAAAGTTTGAGATACCTTTTTCTTTTTTTATTTTCCATATCGTAGAGGTATAATTTTTTCTGTCCAAGATATTCTGTAATAAAAGCGATCTGTGACTGTTGTTGGTTGATAGATATTTGAATGATCTGTTCTCTTTTCTTATGTTTGAAAGTGATGATGGCAGCAGTATCATGCCCTTTACGAGTATTATCTTTTGTCTTGAAGTAGTGTTTATTGTAATTATCTAACATTTCAAAAAATACATCATTGACAGAATTTCCTAGTATGAATATGAAAGCGTCGTCTGTGTTACGGTTGATTTTTGTGAGATAAATAATGTTTGGTATGCTGGCTTCTCCATAAA
The DNA here is from genome assembly GCA_027364695.1 of bacterium. Classification (GTDB taxonomy): domain Bacteria; phylum Bacteroidota; class Bacteroidia; order B-17B0; family Aurantibacillaceae; genus BPGX01. The sequence goes on along the minus strand of DAHXOV010000202.1, from coordinate 1,746 downwards.
TATCAGCAATGTAATACCATAAAGAATGCCCCACAATAATAGCACTTTTATCTTCCATAGATTTGATGTCGGTGATGGTATTGGTTCGCATTAGTTCCAGAAGTTCCAGATCATTTCTGACTGTCCATCCTTCTGCGAGGAAGGCGGCTAATCCTTTAATATACCAGGTGGGTAATGAGATGGTAGCATTGTTTTTGATGGCGTCTTTTGCAGATCCACTAAAAAGATATTTGTTGATAATCCACTCTGTAACGGCAGATCTAATGTCCTTTTTGAGTTGTTCCAGATTCCCATCAAAGTAAACAAATATTTTATCTTCAATAATTCTAGTATTTCCTGATACATTATTGATTTCATCGTATTGGAGTCCGATATTGGATTGATAAAAATCGTGTATATTATTATAAACAATGACAGATAGTTTGTCTTCTATCTGATAATCAAGACGTTTTTCAAGAGAACTGATAATGGAAGGGAGTTGGGCATCAACATATTTTGCAATATCCTGTCCGCCTTGGTAAGTGTAAACATTGTATTTATCCGCATCAAAGTATGTCCAATCAAAGGGTTGGTACTGGACTCTGTTTTTTCCAAACTCCATAATAGAACCATAGTAAAATTGGGCGTATGATTGGTTTGAGAAAATAAAGATAAGGAAGAAGAAAACAAAAAAATGGATGTGAGATATTTTTTTCAGATGGAGAAATTTTTGCATAAGGACAAAGTTACATAATATTCTACTAAAAGTAAAAAGCCCTTCTCTACGAGAAGGGCTTTGACATAATGGGGTGCGAAGTTTTTTTTACTTCACACTTTGTCTTTTCACTGGTGTAGATTTTTTTTCTTCTTCAACAAGGAATTCCAATTTTTGTTCTAATGATTTTACTTGTTTTCTAAGATCGTAAAGGCTCTTGTATATTTCTTCTAATTCAGAAGTTTTTGCTACTGGATATAATTCAAGAAATTTTTCCATTTGTTTTTCAAAATAGGTCTTAATATCCATGCTCAAATTGAGAATCTCAGCTTTCAATTTTGAAAACGACTCCGTAGCAAATAATTCTGATAACAATTCATCTGATTCTTTGAGCCATTCGTTGTAAATTGCTTTATAATCAAGTTTGCTCAGCGCAGAGGTATCTGATTCAGCGAACTTCTTACTATACTTTTCTGCTATTTTTTCCAATGATTGATATACTTTAAAATTGATGTCTGAAGACATTTCTGCTTGTTTAATAGAGTATTGAGCAACTTTATCCATAAGTGTTAATGTTTCACTCAATGTTTCTTTGTCTTTTTGATTGTTGATCAGATTCAGGAGGGGTTTGAAGTTTCCAAAGTATATATTTCCGTACTTGGAGTATATCTCTTTGATTTGATTGTAATCGCCAGAAAATATTTGAGGATAAGTTTCAAATAGTTTTTTGTAATAGCTAGCATATTGTTCTCTTAGCGTATTATTCGTAGAGAAATAATTGTGGATTTGGCTCATCGCATTGTCAAAGAAAGATTTTAAATCAGGCGTAGTATTAAATAATCCACCAAAAATCTTGTCAGTTAATTTTTTGTATGTTTCAACATCGTAGAATTGTTTGAATAAATCAGCTTTGTATTCGCCTTTCTGAAATGCTTCAAAGATAGGATTATAAATGTCTTTGAAAGAATTGAAAAGTACATTACTCTGGATCATTTCATTGAATAAATTTTTACTGAAAGATCCTTTGAAAGCAGACTGGTAGGTTTCTAATG
>DAHXOV010000192.1 GCA_027364695.1 bacterium | reverse complement strand
GTTGGCGCGTTTGGTAAGGGTAATGCCAAGAATTTTAGAGGTTAATTTAGCGTCTTCTCCGAAGGTTTCGTAGAAATCGCCTACACGAAAGAGTAGAATGGCATCAGGATATTGTGTTTTTATTCCATTGTATTGTTTCATCAAAGGGGTTTCTTTCTCGTTGGATTTCAGGGGTGAGGTATGTGTGTGTTTTTTAGTCATTATTTCATTCATGGATAAATTGTTTTTTTATTTTTTGAATATTTTGTTTTGCTATACTTGTCCATTTTATGGATGTAGAAAACTTTAAACCGAACATGATTTATTGATATTTTTCTTTGAACAAACATACACATTTTTTATTGATGTAAGATGATTCTTAACGAAGAATTTTGTCTTATACGATTTAAAAATAAAAAGCCCTTCCTTTTGGGAAGGGCTTTAACACTGCATCAGAGCGCGTGTTATTTTTTCTTTTTAGCTGCTTTTTTTGCAACTTTTTTTGTTGCTTTTTTTGCAACTTTTTTTGCTGATTTTTTCGCAGCTTTTTTTGCAACTTTTTTTGCCATGTTTTTATGTTTTTAAGGTTCGGTACAAAGTAAAGGAATTTATTTCATACAATAAAATTTTTGATAAATTTTTTTTCAACACATTATTGTTGATATCAACTATTGTATATAAATTATTTTTACTGGATGATTCATTAGTCTGTAATCTGGTTTTGAATACATTGCTAAGTATATTGATTTTACTGATATTTATGGGGTACACAAAAATCATTTGACGGTTTTCCAGTCTATAACGATATCCCAATTATTAATGAGTTTAATTGTTTGAGAATAGATATAAATTTTTTCTGATGGTTGTTTTTTTTGCTGAGAAAATAAAAATTGATGTGTATCCCATTGATTATTTTGGTTTGCATCTTGTATAATTTTGATGATGTAGGTATCCGGAATGATGTTTTTAAATTCTATGGATTGCTGATTAGATGCAGAAATGGGGAGATTTATATTTTTTGAATAGATGATTTTATGTTGCGTGTTGCATAGTGCTACAATATAATTTTTCTTTTCAGGGAATATAATATTTACTTTTAATTGGGCATAGTTTTCTATGGAATTGGTTTTTATTTGAAATATTTGATATGTATTACTATCATTTAAGTCAATTGGTTTTATTGGTATTTTGAGTGTATAAGAATTATTCTGTTGCAAAGGATAATAAAGGGTTATTTGGTGAGCATTTATTTGTGTACGTATGTTCTTAATTGGATTTAAGCTATCTTGATTTTGATAAAAAATAAATTTATTTTTTACTTCATTGCTATCTATCCAAAAATCAGATTCCAGTGTTATGGGTAAAAAGAAGGGTTGATGGTTATTGAGTTGATTTTTTATTGACCATTTGAGAGTTTGTTTTTTTCTTGTATTCACAGGTACTCTCAAAGTATCTGTTTGAGTGGAATTTTGTATCATTAACGTAGCTGTATCTATGTTATGTATAAATACTTTGCAGGTATCGGAATAAAGAGAGTCATTCGCTATCATTAAGTAGTGACTGGTATTGAGTATGTAATATTTATCGGGATAAGAATAAATAATATGAATTTGATATGGGTTGGGTGAGTAATATTTTTTGAGATGGTTTTTGACAGGTTTTTCTTGAGATACAAGTAAATTGACAATGCTGTCTTTTTGAGGTATGATTGGTTGTTCTGTCCATCCTATTTTTTCTTTAATTGGGTCGTAATGAAGGTTGTTATTATTGTCAGAGATGGCAAATATTTTAAATGATTTGTTGGGTAAATTTTTCAATATATAATGACCGTTTTCATCTGTTTTTGTAAAGTAATCGGGGTTTTCTGTTAGGACAATAGAATCATTTTTATTTGAATCATATAGTGCTACTAAAACAGTTTTTTCGTGATTTAATGTATAGGCATCTTCGATATTCCCTTTTACATATAAACTATCTATAAAATCTCCTGTACTAAATATATATTCTATGTTATCTAATACATTTTTTTCGGTAAGGTCTGCTATTGTTTTATTAAACACAATTTTATATGTAGTATTAGCTTGAAGTCTTTCTAATGGTAGCAGGAGTTCAAGTGTTTTATTTTTTACCTTCCATTCCAATTCTTTTGAAAGGGAGGGAGTTATGATGATATTTTGGTAGGCTTGTATCAGTTGAATTTTTTCATTGAATGTGAATATTATTTTATTTTGATTGAATTGTTTGGAATAATTGTTTGGATAAACAGAAACAGGTTTTGGAGGAACGGTATCTTTTTGTCCGCCCGTAAGTGGCACAATTTGCGCGCATTTGGCAGATATTAAAACGAGTAGGATAGTAAGAAATAATTGAAGGTTTGTTTTTTGAAATATATTGATCAACATTATTAAATTGTATGAGAACTATAAAAATTTTTCTAATGCTATTACATAAGCAAAGGGGGGTAAAAATAATTGTATGCTGAGTAAAATAAACCGGGGGAAAAAATGTTTCATATCCCACATAGGTTTGAGATAGGAAAAGCCAAAAGCAGCAAGGATCATATCTACGCACAATAAATAGATTGCCCAATCACGAAAAAGACCAATGAATAATAATATACCACAGATGAGTTCTAAATACGATGTGATATAAACACCTGCTTCTACTAATAAAAAAGGTAGTTTTTGTTCTGTATTCTGGTAATAAACAATATTTGTTGTTTCTTTTAGTCCTATTCTGAAGATTCTATCGTATGCCTGAAAGAAAAATAAAATAGCCAACAGCCACCTGCTTGTCCATTCAAGTACAATTAAATTATTTTCTATATTGAACATATATTTATACTTTTATGATAATGATTTCGAAGGAATGGTGGTTTCATTGAGAAGGTGTTGGTGGTTGTTGATGATGCCTATTACTGTGCCTTTTAATTCTGTATTGAAAAAAGGAGAATTGTTGGATATAGAAAGATTTTTTTCTTTTGTAAATGTAAATGTTTGTTTGTTATCAAAAATTGTAATATTGGCTGCTTCATTTTCTTTAATAGAATTTGAAGGTAGTTGTAAAATTTTCCTTGGTTGAAAAACAAACGCATCTAATAAAACATTTATATTTTCATCTCCTAAAATAGTATTTGCAACAGGAAAAGCTGTTTGAAGATTGATGATTCCTGATTCTGCAAAGTCAAATTCTATGTTTTTACTTTCAACATCTTGTGGTTGATGGTCTGATACCAATACATCTATTGTTCTGTTAAGCACCGCTTTGATGAGGGATTTTCTATCTTCTTCGGTTCTAATGACGGGAGTAAGTTTGAAGTTTGTATCAAATTCAGTCAGTGCTGTATCGTTAAAATACAGGTGATTGGTGGATGTTCCACAGGTTATTTTTAATTCTTTGTTTTTAGCCCGTTTAATGAGTTCTATGCTTTTTTTAGAGGAAATAACAGGAATATGTACTCTTGTATTTGGGTAGTATTCCATGAGTTCTATGACTCTTTGCAAATAAATGGTTTCTGCGATATAGGGTATTCCTTTCAAGCCAAGATAAGCGGATGTTTCGCTTTCATTCATTTGCCCATGAGCAGAAAGATAATAATCATTACAATGAATGATCAGTAAAGCATCAATATTTTGTGCATATAGCATCGCTCTCAGTAAAAGATGTGTGTTTTTAATATCATTTTTATAGTCAGAAAAAGCAATGGCACCGCCAAGTTTCATATCATACATTTCGGAAAGTTCTTCTCCTTTTTGTTGATAAGATATAGTGCCAATAGGCAGGACATTAACTATATGATCTTTACTCTGATGAAGGATAAATTCTACCGTTGGTCTATTATGAACAGGTGGATAAGTATTGGAGTGTAAGCATACAGCCGTGAATCCGCCTGCTGCAGCACATTGCAATCCTGAGGTGAGGGTTTCTTTTTGTTCAAATCCAGGTTCGCCAAAAACAGATTGCATATCTATCCAGCCTGGAGAAACACAAAGATTATCGGACTTTATGACTGTAACTTTTTTATCCGGTGGAATATTATCTGAAATGCTTGTGATTCTGCCACTTTCAACAAGGATATTTTTTTTCTTCAAATGATATGGGCTACGAGTGTCATAAATTTTTGCTTGTTGTAAAATAAGTTTCATTGTAAATGATTTATTTTTTATTTATTACTTTATCCATCTGATGATAATGCTTTCTAATAAAAAAAATAGCAGGGCTAAAATTAAGCATAATTTCCAATATGTTGTGCCACTAATTTCTGTTTGTATAATTTTTTTCGCTGGAATATTGGACACATCATTTATATTAAAATTTTTTAACCCCTGTTGTTGAACCATGTTTTTTAATTCCTGCTCTGTGTAAAACAGCATTTCTGATTCTTTACGATTATAATTAAAACTCAATGAAAATATGTTGTTATTTTTCCATTGTAAATAATAATGCCCTGGTTTTATTTGATATTGTGATGGGAGATGTATGTAGGAGGCAAAAGTATTGGAATTAAACAAAGGTATTAGTTGAAAATTTTTATCTTCCTGATTGACAGAAATAATTTTAGGAGAATAATCAGAGGTGAATTTAATATTTGGAATTCTTATATTTTCAGATATATCGCTGTAATAATAAACAGGAATATTTGGAATGGAAGTAAAACACAACTGATACATAATGGGTACAAATAATGAGTGTAATACCATTTGATTCTTATCAGGATGAAGTGTAGAACTAAACACAAAGTATTTAATGTTATTACTTTGATATCTAAACAACAATGGTTTGTTATTATTCATTTCTATCAGTGGTTCGTAGGGGATATTAGAAGTAGTAGAAATAGATTCTTTTACTTTAGGCATGTTGTAATTCTCATTTATTTTTTCAAAAGCAAGAGAGAAAAAAGGATGTTTTAATATATTATCATTCACAGTTTGTGGTATGGTATCTGTTTTCCATTGAAATTGATTTAATTCAGATGGTAAAGCATATTGACCGTTTTGTATCATTGGAATAATGATAATGGCTTTTCCTTGCTGACTTATTATTTTCAGTTGTTCTTCTAATCCACTTGAATATTCTGTAATTTCATTTAGTATTATAATATCCTGTTGAGATATTTCAGAAAAATTAATTTGTTTTTCCTGTTGTTCTGCGAAAGTAAATACAGAATCATTTTGAAAGAAAGCTCTGATGTATTTTGATGAGAGAGGGTTTTGATAGCCATTTATAAGTAATGCTTTTAAATGTGTATTGGTATTGATAGAAAAATACATTTCATCGTCAAAACTGATCGGGTAATCATTAATAAATATTTTCCCGAATTGAAAAGGACTAATTTTAGGTACAAATGAAATGCTCGTTTTAATACTTTGGTGGGCGGATATAGAAATATTAATAATAGAAGTTTGTACATTATTTAATACAAGTTTTACAGGAATATCATTAATGTTTTCATTGGTGTGATTAGATAATGTGATGTTTAATTGTTGATGATTATTAGGTAAAACAACAGGATTATCCATCCATACTGAATCTATAGAAATATTATTTTTTTCATTAGAATAAAGTAACAGATAATAAACAGGAAAAGAAAAATCACTCAATTTTTGAATATCCGTAAAATTTTTTTGAGCATCTGAAATTAAAAATAATACAGGGCTAGATAAATGAAATGTCTTTATTCTATTAAGTAAAACAGATAATGATGTAGTAACAGATGATATTTTTATTTTTGAAAGTTCTTCAATGGCTTCATTTTGAGATAATTTTTTTTGATTTAATATATTAGCATCATTCGTGAGAATAATGAATTTTGTGGATTTTGAAAAAGATTGAATAATATCCTTTGCTTTACCAATTGCCAGTTCAAATAATTTTCCATGTTGATTGATATTTTCCATACTAAATGAATTATCAATATAAATGACTATCTCACTGTTTTTATGAATAAGAGCAGAATTAGTTTTTTTTAATGTAGGTTGTGCAAAAGCTAATACCAAAAATAAAAGTGCTAACACTCTTGAAAATAAAATAAAGTATTCTTTTATCCTACTTTTTATTTGTGATTCTTGTATAATTTGCTTTAATAATTGCGTATCAGAAAAATATATTTTCTTATATTTTCTTATATTAAAAAAATGAATAACAATTGGGATAGATAACAATGAAAGCAACCATAAAAAATTTGGGTATAAAAAAAACATACAGCCCAAAAATAAGAAAAAGATATCATAT
>DAHXOV010000190.1 GCA_027364695.1 bacterium | reverse complement strand
GGCAGGAACCAGTTGTATGTTTTTTTCTTAATGGGTGTGGCATTGGTAAGAGTAGACTTGGGATGGATGAGTTCATCGGGGCTGAGTGTAGAACCACATTTTTCGCATTGATCTCCGTAAGCGTTTTCATTTCTACATTTTGGACAAGTGCCTATGATGTATCTATCGGCTAAAAACTGTTGTGCTTCTGGATCATAAAATTGTTCTGTTTCTTTTTCTACAAAAACTTTTTTTTCGTATAATTTTCTAAAAAAGTCCTGTGCTGTATGATAATGAATTTTATTAGTAGTACGTGTGTAAATATCAAAAGATATATTTAATCCTTTGAATGACTCAAGTAAAATAACATGGTATTTATCTACGATTGCTTTGGGGTTTGTATTTTCTTTTTGAGCACGAATAGTGATGGGTACACCATGTTCATCACTTCCACATATAAAAATTACTTCTTCGCCCTTGCTTCTCAAATAACGGACAAAAATATCTGCTGGCAAATAGCACCCAGCGATGTGTCCTATATGTAAAGGTCCATTGGCATAAGGCAGAGCCGCAGTAATTAAATATCTTTTGAAACTCATATTACAATTTGGCTTCAAATGTGCGAATTTTTTTTGAGATGTTTGGATGACTGTGTAAATTCTTATACATTGACATTGAAAAGCATTTTTATTGGATGGCAATGGTAATATAATATGGTCTCACAACTCTTATTTAGAGGGCGATGAAGATATTTTGTATGATAATATTAAGAAGCTAATGAAAGGAGAAAAGATGAATTAAGTTTTTGATGGTTCCCTTTTCTTTCTTAAACTTATTTCTTATTGAATTCACTCTCAAATCTGCTAAAAAATTAGCACCTTTGCCAGAAAAAATTATGACAAAGATAAAGTTTGGAACCGATGGATGGCGTGCCATTATAGCGGATGAATTTACTACTCAAAATGTAGCAAGAGTGACAGAAGGAGTAGCTATGTGGTTACTTAAAAATTATTCTCAGCCATCGGTGGTGGTGGGTTATGATTGTAGATTTGGTGGAAACCTATTTACTCAAACCATTGCTAAAGTATTCGCTTACTATCATATCAAAGTTATTATAGACAAAGGTTTTGTCTCTACACCTATGATTTCTCTTGCAACGCTTAAAAATAGAGCCTCTTTGGGTATCATCATCACTGCCAGCCATAATCCACCTGAATATAATGGCTATAAGTTAAAAGGCGGTTATGGAGGACCATTATTGCCTGAAAAAATAGAAGAAGTGGAACAACTCATTACTGATAAATTGAGTACAAATTTTTCAGATACATCTCTTGAACATGCTGAAAAATCAGGACTTTTAGAGTATCAAAATTTTGAAGATTTATATTACAATCATGTGCTTGAACATTTTGATTTAAAAGCCATTGAAAAATCAGGGTTAAAATTTGCTTATGATAGCATGTATGGTGCAGGTCAAAATATTATGTATCGGCTCTTTCCTTACATCACACATATACACAAACAACATAATCCATCGTTTTATGGACAAGCGCCCGAGCCCATACTAAGGAATTTACAAGCGTTTCAAAAATTTATCCAGCAACACGGAAAAATTAATTGTGGTTTATGTACAGATGGAGATGCAGATAGGATTGGTTTATTTAATAGCAAAGGTAATTTTGTGGACTCACATCATATCATAC
>DAHXOV010000186.1 GCA_027364695.1 bacterium | reverse complement strand
TGCCTATAGAGTACCAGTAATTACTGAGTGCAAAATGAGGGTCATTACTATTGCTCCAGTTGGCTTTCAAAGTATCTTTTGTACAAGCAATATTAATATCTACCCCTGTTCCATCATTTACACCTACATTACTGGGCGCGGTCCAATCCACATTGAGTGTTTGTGTAGCAATGTTGGACAATTGTTCGTAATTATCCTGACAAATAGAAAATATTTGCCCCGCATATTGCGATGGCATAGGATTTTGATACATCAAATCTGTATTACCTGCGCCAACAAGAATGGTAGGTGTATTGGTACGAGAACGATACACTGCAAAACTATCTATGCTCATTTTTGCATTCCCGCTTCTAAAGGAAATATATTGTCCATTTGTAATAGGGAATGGTAATGTGTCTGTCCATGTATTCAAAAGTTGGTTGTTCCAATAGGTCCATATCTGACCCGTGGTTCTATCGTAAATGACTTTAACATCATACCATGTACTGGCTGAAAAAGTATGTGGAATATCTACCACAGGCGAACCAAAAACATCGTTGACTGTTTTATACAATTGAAACTTTTGATTATCTAACCGAAACCAAACAAAATACGAATTATTGCGATTAGTTGTATTTCCGCTGTCTGCAAAGACATGAAACCCGCCTCTTCTATTAGTACCCGTTCCTTCTAGTTTGAATTTGAAGTGATATAAATATCTATTAGAAAGCGTGTGGGTAAGTGCCGCATATATGTTTGTGTTAGATGCAGCAGCCGATGCTTCATCTGTTTGTACAAGAACACCGCCCGATACACTCCATGTCCCTGTTTTAATCGTCCATAGTGGAGAAAGTGTATTATAATGATCATAAAAAAATCCTCTGTTGTTATTGGCTGTCCATTCACTTCCATTGTAGGACGCTACGGAATAGTATCCTTTTTGAATACTACCGCCCGTTGCAGGTATATCATTGATGTTAGCAGTATAATTGGCAGTAATCCATAATGGTGCCGATGCAATAGATGTAGTAGGGGAGCCTGCAACAGCAGCAGTGCATTGATAGGTGGCTTTGAACCCAGCACTTACAGTAGCTCCATCTGATTTAAACCTAATAGTAAATGCATTACTTGATGTAGTAAGCGTACCAGGGTTATTCCCACCTGTATAAACACCAAATAATGGGCTAGCAGTAGAATTACCATTATATATCCAAAGTGAATCATAAGCATTTTCCAAGGTAAATGTGGGTGCAAATTGCAGGATGAGGTTTTGCGTAGAAGAAGGGGCATAAATAGTATAAGTATATTGTTCATTATCGTAGTAATTTCTATTTGGTCCGCCCATGTCAAACAAACTGTCTGAACAGGACCACACACGACAGTTAGAAGTAAACTTATCCTGAATGGCTTGCCAAAAATCATTGTATCCATCATCGTATCCAAGTGCCCATATCCCTATTCCTCCTATACCTCTTTGGTTGACAAAATCAAACCTTCTCCCCATACTATAAGCATCGTTTATCCAACACTGGCGCCACGCTCCTGATACTTGAAAAATATAGGCAGGCGAAAAACTATTTTGTTCCCAGTATTTGTTAGATGTAGTATAGTATCCCGTAGAGTTATTCTTTACATAGGCATACGTCCGGCTGCTTGAAAAAGCGCCCGTTGTATTAGATGGCATGCTGTTACTGGTTGTTTCCCACTCTCTGCCATAATAAGGCAAGCCCAATAACAATTTACTCAATGGCACACCTTTGTTTAAATAATAGCTAAGTGTCTTACTTAATGTGTAATTGTAGGATGTTTGAAAGTTATAGAGCGGATCTCCAGGGCCTGCTTGTGAACTACCACTCCAATAATAATCGTAACCCATAATGATAAAGTCATCTACATAAGGGACTAAAGAAGGAATATCAAACACACTACTCCAATCTACTGCATACAGAGCAATGCTCAGTTCATAATTAGGATTAGCCGCCTGCAAAGCCGTTTTGAGTTGAATAATAAAGTTCGTAAAAGGCACCTTATCTGATGCCCCCATCCCCTCAAAATCAATATTTACACCATTTCCTCCTCTTGCATTCAAATCACTAATAATGTTGTTGATAAGAGTGGTCTTTGCACTGGAAGACGCCCAAAATGTACTGTGTCCACTAAAAAGTGTAGCGCATATATGTATCTTACAGCCATTGGCTTTGGCTGTAGTTACAGCATTTGAAGTAAGCCATGCATAAGAAGAATTAGTGTTATTTCCTGTAGAAGAAGAAACAGAATAATCAAAATAGCTAAAGTCTGAAAGCAAATTCCATTGAAAATTATTATATGTAGTGCCCTGCCAATAAGGAAACCATCCATATACTTTCTTATTCAATGTACAGGTAAAAGTAGGAGATACAGGAGTATTTTTGGAAGGGAGTAAATTTACAGGTGGAGACATATTGAGTGCTGCTCTTACACTATCCCATTGCTTTTCTGTTTGAAAGTGATAGAACTGATACAATTCCTTTTCCTCCTGCACAATGGACTTATAGGTTTGAGAGTGGATGGTAATTGACAAGAAAAAGTAAAGTAGTAAATAAACACTTCGTTTTTTCATATTCTTTGAATTTGATTTATTTTGCAAAGATAAGAAAAATCTGGGAGAATTTATTATCTCAAAAAACAATGACCTATAAACCTACTTCAGTAAGAATTTTTCATTGTAAATTTATCAGAAGATGGAGTTATTAACCTGTAAATTTTTTATTATTTACCACTTAAAATTACATTTATTAAAAATCTGCCATCTGGATTTTTAGTCTCAAGATCCCTATTTAATTGTTTATTACTCTTAATTGTATTCCAAATAGCTGGTTTTTCTTTAAAATCACTTTCAATATTTTTCCATTTAAGTGACTTTAACTCTGTGTTCAGCCCAAGGCTATAAAAATAATATAAAGAAGAAGACCTATGTCTGCCATTATTTATATTTTTTGAATAAATAATGATACGCTCCATTTCCTCTATTTTGTAATAACCATCAACTACTTGCCAACTTTTTGATGTTGCATAGCGAAAATATTTTTTATTATTGTAATAGCCATAAATAGATCCCGGCTTAAATCTATATATTATCTGGCCATTCTTTTTTTTCTTACGAAAGAATTTTTTTACAGTGTCTTTAACGGTAGAATCTCTTTTAACTACTTTAATAAATTCAAGTCCCCTTGGGAAAGCATAAGAGAATTTTTCAGTGCTTTTATCTACTATTAAAGCAGAATTTCTGTTAACAAAATCTTCAAAAGAAAGAAAAATTTTTGCTGTGTCAGAGAGTTTCGTTTTTTGAGAAAAAAGGAAAAAAGGCATTAAAAATAAAGTAATTGAAAGTATTTTTTTCTCAAAGGCATATTCATCGTTCATCATTTCAGCATTGCTGCTTGGTTAAATCTATTTTTTCTATTCTTTTTTGATGTCTGCCACCTTCATATTCTGCATTCATATAGGCATCTATTATTTTCATGGCAGTATTTTCATCTATAAAGCGAGCAGGCAAACTTATTACATTGGCATTGTTGTGCTGTTTTGCAAGGCGCGCTGTTTCTTCATTCCAACAAAGCGAGCCTCGAATTCCATGGTGCTTATTCACCGTCATATTTATTCCATTTCCACTGCCGCATATTGCGATACCAAAATCACTTTCTTTATTTAAAACTGAATTTGCTACTGCATGTCCAAAATCAGGATAATCTGCCGATGTATCAGAATAAGCACCTTTATCTATTACCTGTATTCCTTTTGATACAAGATATTGTTTTAATTTTTCTTTGAGATTAAATCCGGCGTGGTCAGCGCCAATACTTATTTTTTTTACATTTGTATCCATAAAAATATTAACTCATAATTTGTCTTGATATGACCAATTTTTGTATTTCGCTTGTACCTTCTCCTATAGTACATAATTTACTGTCTCTGTAATACTTTTCTGCAGGAAAATCCTTGATGTAACCATATCCACCAAATATCTGTACAGCTTCATTACTTGCCTTTACTGCTACTTCTGATGCATAATACTTAGCAAAAGCCCCTTCTTTGGTTACCTTTAATCCTCTGTTTTTCATATCTCCTGCTTGGTAGGTAAGAAGTTCTGCTGCTTCTATTTCTGTCGCCATATCGGCTATTTTGAATGCTATGGCTTGAAATTTTGCAATAGCTTGTCCAAACTGGACTCTTTCCTTTGCATATTTCAATGCCGCTTCATAAGCCCCTCTGGCTATGCCGCAAGAAAGTGCAGCAATAGATATTCTGCCACCATCCAATACTCGCATTGCCTGAATAAAACCCTCTCCTTCTTTTCCAATGAGTTGGGACTTATGTACTTTGCAATCTTGAAAAATAAGCTCTGCTGTTTCACTTGCACGCATACCCAGTTTGTTTTCTTTCTTGCCGGCTGAAAATCCAGGCGTACCTTTTTCAATGATAAAAGCATTCATTCCATAGTTATCGTCCTTTTTTCCTGTGCGTGCTATAACTACGGCTACATCGCCACTGATACCGTGAGTGATAAAATTCTTTGCTCCATTCAAAATATAATCATCTCCATCTTTTATTGCAGTGGTATTCATTCCACCCGCATCAGAGCCCGTATTGTGTTCTGTTAATCCCCATGCTCCTATCCATTCGCCCGTAGCTAACTTTGGCAAATATTTTCTTTTTTGTTCTTCATTCCCCTGGTGTAAAATATGTCCTGTACAGAGAGAATTATGTGCAGCCATAGATAACCCGATAGCCCCGCACACTTTGCTCAACTCAATAATAGCCGTGATATATTCAAGGTAGCCAAAACCACTGCCTCCATATTCTTGAGGTACAAGTACGCCCAACAGCCCTAATTCTCCCATTTTTTTGAATGTTTCTACAGGAAAAATTTGTTTTTCATCCCATTCCATTACATAAGGGCTTATGTTTTCTTTTGCAAAGGCACGCACCATTTCTACAATCATCCTTTGGTTTTCTGTCATTTCAAAGTTCATAGTTTTTAAGATTTAGTATTGAGTTAAGCAAATAATATCGGATGTATATGGGAGAAGTTTTTCTTTACCCTTGAGAAAAGAAAGTTCTATGATAAAAGTAAATGCTGCTACTTTCGCCTGAAGATAAAGTACCAACTGGGTTGCCGCATTAGCAGTACCTCCTGTAGCCAGCAAATCATCGTGAATGAGAATTTTTTGTCCTGGTAAAATGCTATTCTCATTGATTTCAATGGCGGCAGAACTGTATTCCAATTGATATTCTGCCTTGACTGTTTTATATGGAAGCTTTCCTGATTTTCTTGCTAGGATAAATGGAACTTTTAATTGATACGCCAGTAAAAAGCCAAATAAAAAGCCTCTGCTTTCAATACCTAGCACGGCATCCGGTTTTTCAGATAAAGAAGAAATAAAAGCATTCACAATATCTTCGCACAACTCGGGTTTTTCAAATATAGGTGTAATATCCTTAAAGTCAACACCTGGTGTCGGAAAATCTTTTATTTCTCTGATGGCAGATTGTATTTTTTGACTGATGTTCATGAAGCGTTGCCCTTTGTTTTTCGGGCAAGTTTAAGAAAGAAAAATCACTTTGTCAAATTTTATGTGTTCGTTTTGCTTGAGCGATGTATCATCCTTTTATGTGGCTTTCTGCTTTGAAACAGGAGCGTGTTTTTTTCAAATAATAGAAAGGAATGCTTTGCTATCTTTTTATTTGTGAATGCAAAAATATTTAGAGACAACAATAAATAGCGAAATGATTTACTTGTAAAAACAAACCAATAATTTTATCTTGCAATATTTTGAATTTTATCAGATAAAGCCTGAATTTTTTTAGACAAAACTAATTATTTAACATATAAATTAACATTTATTAACTTTACAATTAAGAATAATATGCCAAAATCTTCTTACTTTTGCACCCACAAAAACAAAAAACAAAAATTTATGAAGACAAACAATGCTTTCGTGGATGCGCTGATAGAGAG
>DAHXOV010000166.1 GCA_027364695.1 bacterium | reverse complement strand
ACAATGTTGTTACTGAAAATACAAAAACTAAAAATAATTTTTCTTTCATTCAACTTCTTATTATAATTTTGCTCTCTGTTCCCATCATTATTTACTTATTCAAAAACTATCGATATGACAAAGAGTAAAAAAAATAATTCTTCTTCACTTGTATATTCAACGAATTCGGAATACATGAAAAAATACATGGAAGAGCATCAAGAACAAAAAGAAGAAACAATGCCTGTTTCTCAACAGCAATTAAAGATATTTTTGGATAGATTGGGTGGCAATAAATATGTAAGTAGAATATCAGGATTTGTCGGAAAACAAAGTGATTTGGAAGAATTGGCGCGTGTATTAAAAAATAAATGTGCTACAGGTGGAAATGTAAAAGATGGAGAAATTTTAATACAAGGTAATCAAAGAGAAAAGTTACAAAACATTTTAATTCAGATGGGTTACAAGACCAAACTAGCAGGGGGATAAATTTTTTAGTAATCAAAAGTATTGATTAAGTCCGATATTTCTTGATTACTTACTTTGAATGATTCTTTCTTTTTTGCATTATCGGTTGGCTGAAATACCTTATTATTATTATCTCCTACGCCCATTTCATTATTCAAATTGATCATTTCATCTATCTTATTTCTATTGTAATAACTTTTTGTTTTGCCTAAATAAGCCACTATTCCAAAGTTAATAAAAGGCGTTTTACCTTGTTCATTCTTGAAGAAGGGACGATAGACAAATTGATTGTCCTTGTTAAATCGCAACGAGTACATTGCTAAAAAATTATTTATTGAACTGCATGCGGCAATGTAAACTGCAAGGTATTTCAACGGCTTTACATCTACTCGCAAACCGCCTAAAAACTCATACCTCCCAAGATATACTACTTTGTTCTCACTCAAAAATGCGGCATAAATAGTATCTTTGTTACTGATACTAAACACCCCACCTTGTGGCTTAGTAAATAAAGACAACTGAAACTTATTACTTACAGGAATATTCAAAGACATGATCCTTGGAAATTGCAAACTAAAATTTACTTTATCCAGCCTCCCTATTCTGAAACCTACAAATGGCAAGTAGTACCTGTTTCCCCACATAAATGATTTGGTGAATCCTATTCTTAAATTAAATTTTGGTGAAAAACTATAACTCCATAATAATAAACTTGCCATTCGCATTACTCTTGTTTCGTTATACCTTTTATCTATGGTAGAAAATGGAGAAAAGTCGGCAAAAAATATAGATCGCTTTCCATTGTTGTATATAAAGCGAATGCCGATGCCATTCTTTTTCAAAATGTGTTTTTCAGCTAAACCAGAAAAATTTGGATTGTAAGATAAAAAATACCCTGTGAGTAACAAACTGAAATTGGCTACCGATGAATCATGTCTAATATAATCTTTAGTATAAAAAGGAATATTCAGTGCTATTGTACTTTGCTTTATTTGATATGATTTTAATTTTTGATGCACATAATCAACAGGTGCTAATGTTACTTCTGGTTTCTGATAATAATCCAACAATATAATGGTATTAAAATAATGTTTTGGTATGTGAACATATACTACAGAATCATTTTGAGTAAAAAAGTAATTAAAAAAAAACAATAATAAATTTGTTTTAATAAGATATTTCATTTAATCTGATTTAAGTATCTTAATTAATTCTAATCTAAATTCTTCTTCTGCTTTTAATAGATGCGATGTTTTTGTTATACCAATGCTTTGTTTGAATTTTTGAATGTATTCTTGCTTGATTTGATTTTCAGTATTATCTAATTGAATAAATTTTTTTACAAATTCTTCTGCATCTGCTGGATTAGTAGAATAATTATTACTTACAAACATTTTCTTTTTCTCACGTCTTATAGATTTTATTTTGTCTATATACTCATTGTAAATAGGCCAAAATTTTTGCGATTCTGTGGGCGATAATTGTAATTTTTGAGCAATAAAATTTACTCTTGCCTGATCTACTTTAGGATTTTGTGACATTAGTTTTATTGAACCCAATACAATAATAATCAGTATGATATGTGTCTTAAAATATTTCATTGACTAAATTGGAATTAGTATCTTTTTTTAACGAACTGGATATATTAAAATGCTGTTCTATATCTTGATCTGAAACAGACTCTTCTAAAATATCTTCATCCAGCGCTTGCTCTTTTAGTAATACATCTTTTTTTGTGAGACAGGCAATGGTTTTACAATTTTGTGGCAAAGGATGATTCATGTTGGTAACATGTGTGTATAAATAAATGCCCCATATTATTCCTGCCACCGACGCAGCTGCCGAAAAATAAGCAATAACGCGAATGATTTTTGCTTTTTTATAACTTTTAATTTTATTGTCATCAAGCAATTGAACTTTAGTGGTAATATTTAAAATGCTATTTTCAAAAAAATTGTTAGGTGTAATATAAACATTTTGAGAGGATGAAGATAAAATATTTTCAATGATTTTTAATTTGCTGCTCTTAAAATAATCCTCCGGCACATCAAAGATACTATTCACTGGCTTTGATAAAATTTTTTCTTCTAATATCAGTGTATTGGTTTCAAAATAATCTTCAGGTATTGCGAAAGGATTTTCTTTGAATACTGGGTTATCAAGTATGTTCTTTTTGTTGTCCATATACTTTTTAGATGCTTATTATTCCATTTGGTTTAATAGATATTCCTCTATTTTTTTTACCGCATGATGATAGGATGCCTTTAATGCACCTACCGATGTATCAAGTATTTCAGCCATCTCTTCATCGCTAAACTCATCGTAGTATCTCATATTAAATACTATTCTTTGTTTTTCAGGCAAAGCCAAAATAGCCTGCTGTAATTTTTTTTGAATCTCATCTCCTCTAAAATAAGGATCTGCGGTGAGCGAATTACTTAAATAATGAGAAACCTGCTCATACGGTATATTGTTTTGTTG
>DAHXOV010000152.1 GCA_027364695.1 bacterium | reverse complement strand
GTATGATGAGTATCTATTTCATTTAATTGATCTATGTAGTCCAATATTCTATTTAGATCATTGATAATTCTTTGTTTTTCGTCATTATCAAATTCTAATCTTGCAAGATGAGCCAGTTGGTCAATAAGTTCTTCATTTATTTTTTTCATAGTATTCTTTTAAATGTTTTTCAATAAATGCTTTTACTTGTTGTTGCAAATCTACCAAATTTCTTTCAGAACAGGGAGTTGTGTCTATCGGCTTCCCTACTACAATATGTGCGATACCAGGAAATCCATTGCTCTTGAAAAAACCACCGTTTTCTAATAAATGCCAGTTGTTCAGATTAACAGCAGGTACTATAGGTACTTTCTTTTCAATGGCTAATTTAAATGCTCCATTTTTGAAAGGGTTTAATACTCCTTTCGGAGATATTGTGCCTTCGGGAAAAATAATGACACAATAACCTTTATCAATCCATTCACCTGCTTTTTCAAATGCACGCACAGCATCTCTAGGGTTTTGTCTTCTTACAGGGATATCCATGTATTTAAAAAAGATATTGAACAAAGGAACTTTGAGCAATTCTGCTTTACCCATGTAAATAACAGGTTTTTGAATATAAAATATAGAAAACAAAATATCTAAATAAGAAGTGTGATTGGCTACAATGATAGATGGAGATGGAAAATTAAATTTCCCTTGTGGATAATGTATTCTTGGTAAAAGCCCTGAAAACAAACAAATAAAAAATACCCATATCCATTTCAAAAAATAAACCGCTTTGTATTGTTTGGCTTTAAGTAAAATAAGAAATACAGGAAAAAGCATAATAAATAAAGTAGAGAATACAAGTATAAACCACGACTTCCAAATAGCAATAACAATCGTCCTGAAAAAATTCTTCATCGGGATAAATGTAATGAAATACTTAGTAATAACTTTTAATGCTGCATATTCCTTCTATTGAAAGACAATGATAAGAAAATTAAAAAATTGACTCATGATAACAGATTTGAATAAATCAAACTTAGTTTTGTATAATAATTTTCTTGCAAACATAACTATTATCCTCTGCTAAGATAGTAAGAAAATAAATACCATCACTTACCTCCGGAAGCTTGATCATTAAAGGTTCCAGAGAATTAGAATGAAGATAATGAACATCTAATATCTTTTTACCTGATATATCCACTATGCTTATGTGAAGCTGATTTTTTATATTCGTATAAATATAAATCTTATCTTTTGCAGGATTGGGAAACACAATGCTTGGCTGACTCTTGTCTATATCCCTTACTGAAAGGGCACTATCTGCTTTAAGTATAAAAATTCCATTTGTCCCATCATTAGAAAAAATCAAACCACTTGGAAAAAAGGGGTATGAACCCCAGTTGCTGGCATATCCAGGGGTATAAGTGCCTGTATTAGCTCCTCCTTGGGGGTAAGTATCAAAATAGCCTGTCATCACAGGATTGGCAGGATTTGAAATATCATATATCAATGTCCCATCCTGATAACAAGACGCTACTAAATATTGATTGCCTAATACAAAAGGGTTATGTGCTACAAAATTACTATAATTGTATGGCTTTAAATAATTCACTACCTGCATGTTATTCAAATTACTTACATCGGTTATTTTTATTGATAATCCTTTTGGTACTTCGTCCATAAACACAAGCGTTTTTCCATTTTGAGTAAGAGCACTGCTATGATTGTAACCTGCTTCTAAATAACTTACTAATGAGTTAAGATAGATAAACTTATTTTGAATACTATCGTATTTATACACCTGCAAGCCTTGATAACCAGCAGAAGCAAATATAGTATCATTTCTCACATACATATCATGTACTTGATTGATAGACGGATAATCTTCATCCAAATATCTTAAAAACTGTGGATTTTCAGGATCAGGCAGCAAATCAAATAGCCCCATAGAATGCGTCCCGCTGTATTTATCCACTGGAATACCTACATATAAATAATGCTTATCTATCCACAATGCATGCCCTTTGTATAAAATTCCTGTGTCAGGCGATGCAACCACTCTGATAGAATCAGGCAATGGAGATAAATCAACAATTTGAAAAGATGGTCCATAATCATCACTGATAATGTAACAATAATTTTTGTAAGTTTTAATTTCTCTCCATATACTTATGGGAATTCCGATTAAAGAATCTGCAATATAAGAAGAGATGGGATTGGTAATATCTACGAAAAATGTACCCTTAGCAGCACCTGAAATAGCATATTCTTTATTTTTTACAGGATCATACCATCCCCAACATCCTGAAAAATAATAATCAGGTTTTAAGTTTGCTAATAACTGTACTCTCCAGGAAGAATAAGTTTGTGAAAAGGCTAAACCAAAAAGCAAAGCAAAATTAACGGTAAATAATAATTTTACTTTCATATATTTTATTGATAAATGTATCGTAAATATTTAAAATATACTGTCCATCAGCAATATCAGCAATATCAATACTTTCAGAGGTAAATGACAAGTACCTTATTCTTTTTCCATTCAAATCAATAATTTCTCCATAAAAATTATGCTTATCAGGCAAGCCCTTGATCATTAAGATACTTTTAGCAGGATTGGGATAAATTCTAATATTATCCGCATTGACATAAACAAAAACTGAACTGGTAATACAAGTCGTATCTACCATCTGCCCATTACTGCTCATTACAGTACTTTGTAATCCCGCATTATTTTCTGCTTTGACATTAAAGTAATAAACTTGCCCGTGAATAAGCCCGCTTACAGCTGTCAATACATTCGTTGATAAGCCATTGTTCGTCCAGTTTTTGACATTGGTAGCGCCTGCTGTCGTGCCTATAGAGT
>DAHXOV010000144.1 GCA_027364695.1 bacterium | reverse complement strand
CTCTCTGAGTTGTCTTAATATTTCTACTCTTTCCAATGTATCAATATCTGAATGGATATAAGCAGAGCGAATGTTGAGTTTCAAAAGATATTTATCCAGTTCCTCTGCCATTCTTTTAGTGAGTACAGTAATAAGCACCCGCTCCTCCTTCTCAATGGTTTTTCTTATTTCTTCAATCAAATCATCTATTTGATTGTAACAGGGCTTGACTTCTATGACAGGGTCTAATATTCCTGTGGGTCTAATAAGTTGCTCCGCAATGATACCTTCTGATTTTTTTAGTTCATAGTCAGCAGGGGTGGCACTCACATATATCACTTGGCAGATAAGAGATTCAAATTCATCAAATTTGAGAGGTCTGTTATCTAATGCTGCGGGAAGGCGGAATCCATATTCAACAAGGGTACTTTTTCTCATACGATCACCATTATACATCCCACGAACCTGAGGCAAAGTAACATGGCTTTCATCTATCAACATTAAATAATCTTTTGGAAAATAATCTAACAAGCAGAATGGTCTTGAACCATTGGGTCTTCCATCAAAATAGCGGGAATAGTTTTCAACACCACTGCAATAACCTAATTCAGTGAGCATTTCTACATCGTGTTTTACTCTTTCTTCTAATCGTTTTGCTTCTAATGTTTTACCTTCATTGATAAATTTCTGAACTTGAATTTCCAGATCTTTATTAATTTCAAATATAGCGCGATTAATATTTTCAGGAGAAGTAACAAAGATGTTAGCAGGATATATATTGTAAGCGTCAAAATTTTCAATCTTATGTTTTGGATCAGATGTAAAGGTATCAATTTCTTCTATATTATCCCCAAAAAAGGATACTCTTAAATTATAGTCAGCATAAGCCAGGTTAATATCAATAGTATCACCCATGACACGAAAATGACCTCTTTCAAACTGATGGTGGGCACGACTGTACAGCGCATTCACCAGTTGATGTAAAAATTTATTACGAGAAATTTTTTGTCCTACTTTGATAGTGATGGTATTATTTTTAAAATCTTGAGGATTGCCAATCCCATAAATACAAGATACGGAGCTTACAATAACAACATCATTTCTTCCCGAAAGTAAAGCAGAGGTAGCGCTGAGTCGCAGTTTTTCAATTTCAGCATTGATGGATAAATCTTTTTCTATGTATGTATCTGTGGTAGGCAAGTAAGCTTCAGGCTGGTAATAATCATAATAACTAACAAAATATTCTACAGCATGATGTGGGAAGAATTGTTTGAATTCACTGTATAATTGAGCTGCAAGGGTTTTGTTGTGACTTAATACAAGTGTAGGTTTATTTACATTTTTAATGACATTAGCCATCGTAAATGTTTTACCTGATCCTGTAACACCAAGTAAGACCTGATGTTGGATATGATTTAAAATATTCTGAGTGAGTTGTTCAATGGCTTCAGGTTGATCTCCTGTGGGCTGATATGGTGAGACAAGTTGGAAATTCATATTCAATAAGTGATCCTGTTTGAAGGATTTTGCAAATATAGTAAATCGCATTATTTCAATGGAAACAAGAAGATATTGAGGAAAAGATATTAAGGTTATTTTTCATTTTTAAATGTGTATATTTGTGGCATTATAAATCTCATTAATAATGTCGTATTCTATTATTATGGAGCAAACTCCCAATCCTGAAACGATAAAATTTATTACGACCAATTTATTTTTACCATCAGGGAGGGCATTTGAATTTGATAATACAAAAACATCAGATATATCGCCACTGGCTAATGCATTGTTAAATTTTTCTTTTGTAAAGCAGGTCATGATAACAGAGAATTATATTAGTATTACCAAGCATTCTTTTGTTTCCTGGGAGGATATTTTATTAGAGGTACGAGATTATATTTATGAATATTTGAATAGTGGCAAATCAATCGTTCATGAGGAATGGATGAATACTGATAACATTGATAATAATAAGGATTTTACTGAAATGAAATTGAATGAGACGAAGATGAGCGAAAATGTTGAAAAAGTGGCAGTACAGCACAAGGT
>DAHXOV010000131.1 GCA_027364695.1 bacterium | reverse complement strand
AGATCTCTGAAAAAGAAAGCGGGCTCAGAGAGCAACAAAAAATCCTTTCAGAAATTTCTGAAAAAGTGAATGACACAAAAGAAGATATTCAAAGTATCCAGGAACAAAAACAGCTCATTACAAAAATTAAAAACAATGAATCTATTCCTACTAATACTAATAATGAAACAGGTCAAAAGAATAATTTAATTACTAACTCCAACATCAATCAAGTCAATGAAGAATACCAAATTAAAATATTAAATGCCAAAACCAACGAAGAAAAATTATATGCTATAGACGGGTATAATAAAATACTAATGAAATCCATTGAAGAAAATAAGAAAAAAATAAGCAACTCTAATGATCTGTCAGAAAAACAAAAACTGCAAAATCTTAATTCAGAATTAGAACAAATACTTAAATCTAATAATGATCAGTTTATTGCACTAAAAAATAACAACCAGGCGAACAACATTACCCAAGAAGATAACCCACCTCATAACTTCTCCAACTCTTTACCCATCAATATATCCAATCAACAAGAAGTACTCTCCAGTATATCAAAGAATGAGCAACTTAAGTCTGATTTCATGGCGATAAAGAAACAATTTGAAACTCAAAATTACCAGACAGCCTCATCTAACCAATTCAAACAAAATATACCTACAATAACAGATAATCCAGCCGATCCATCTAAAAACATCGTCAACATCATTCATGCTAATAGCCAAATCAACTATTTAAACCAGCAAGCAGATAGTTTAAGAAAAATATCCAACGAATTAAAAACAAAGACAAGCAAAACCACTAACAACAATGAAAAACAAAAATTACTTGCCGATGCCAAAAAAACTGATATTGCTGCATTAGAAAAAGAATACCAATCTACTCAATTTACAAAAACATTGAATCAAAATCTACTTAAACTATACGAAACCAAGCTTGATCAATTAGATGAAACACAAAAAAAATCCATTGTTAATGAACTCAATCAATCAAAGCAAAACTTTCAGCAAGCCGAACAAATAAGAAAAGAATCCAACACCCAAAGTAACCTCACCATCAAAATAGCAACAGAACAAAATGCTCAAGAAAAAGAGCAAATTGCACTAAACATCCTGTCAAAAGCATTTAAAGAAAAAAATATTCTCTTACCCACAGAAAATATCCAACCATCTATACAAAATGAAAACACTCAAATTGAACAAAAACACACAGAAGTTCAAAAACAATATATCAATGCTAACAAGAATGAAATAAACTACCTTTTGAGTATTGCAGATACTTCAAAAAAAATCAAGAATGACCCCAACTACTCCCAATCTCTTAATGATTTAAATAACATACAAAAAAACATAGAAAATCAATACAACAACATTTCTGCAAACAACAACAAGCAAGAATATACCAATATCATCAACAATCAACTTCAACTTATACAGCAACTCAGGCAAATCACCAGTATCACTCAGCCATATATTGCTCAAAATAATAATTACATTATTCAGGAAGAGAAAAACAAAATAATTGCATCTAATATTTCCAAAGACAGTGCTCTTTCTTATGCGCAAAAAATTCCACTCAACATCAACAACAATTCTACTCAATACATTCAATCTCTTATTCAGGAACAACAGCAAATTGAAGACAACTTAAAAACTGAAAATCCTATTATTAATCCAAGTGAAGAGGTACTAAAAGGGAATGAAAAATTTAATACAGAAATTGCCCAACTCACGAACAAGGCACTACAATTAAAACAACAAATAGATCAAACCAATAATCAAAGAAAAAAATCAGAACTACAAATAGAGTTTGAAAGAACCAATGGTCTGATCCAAGAAAAGAAACTCAACCAAATCACCAGTGAAATTTTGGTCAATCAATCGGAATATACCGCTCAACAAAATTTAATTAATCAACTCATCAATTCTATACCAAGCAACCATTCTACTGAAAAAAATAATGCCATCAACACCTTCAACGAAATTCAAAAATTTAAAAAACAAGAAGAACAACTTATCAAAGAAGCACTCACACTTGCTAACCCATCAGCACAACTCGGAGCGCTCCAAAATGCAAGAATTAAACAACAAGAATATCTACAAGCACAACAGGAACTCATCAATCAAACATCCAAATATAATCCACAAGTAAAAAAACAACCGACCGCAGTCAATATCAACGACCCTCTCGCTCTCGCCATCAAATACCAAAACAACATCTACAAACAAACCAAAGAATGGGAATCGATCAACAATAACTTAAACTTGGAAATTACCCGCCTATACCCCAAATATTCCACTACCCCATCAGGACAACTCCTTGCAGAAGCTCAAAAACTACTATCAGAAGCAAAAAAGACCAATAACTCCAATAAAAAATTAGAACTTAATATTAAAGCCGCTCAACTCCAACAACAAGCTATGCAGCAACTCTCTGCAAGCCTGCCTTCAATAGCCACCAATACCACTAACACACAAGTTATTGCGAACAACGTAAACAACCAACAAGCAAAAAACAATAATACACAAGTTGCTGCCAACAACACAAACAACCAACAAGTAAAAAACAATAACACACAAGTTATTGCCAACAACACAAACAACCAACAAGCAAAAAATAATAATACACAAGTTATTGCCAACAACACAAACAACCAACAAGCAAAAAACGCGTCTGCTGAAATTTCCAACAGCTTTCTTCCTCAAATCAAATCTATCAAAATATCTAAAACGGCTAGCTATTCAGATGCTCGTCCTATTCCTCTCAACCCTGCTCTCCCCAATGGATTAATATTTTCAGTACAGGTAGGCGCTTTCAAAAATCCATTGCCTAACAATTTTTTCAATGGTATCAACCCCATATATGCTCAAACCACAGAGAACAATCTTTACCGCTATCTTGTGGGTCAAATGACCGATGCACAAGAAGCCATTGCCTTAAAAAACAATTTCAAAAACCTTGGTTATACCGACGCCTTTGTCATCGCTTATTACAACGGGAAAAGAATATCGCTCAGCGAAGCATTAGAAATTTTAAGAAAGCAAATGCAAAAAGAGCCTCCTATCAACCCTTTTGCAACCACCAATGTGCTTGAAAAAGCCAATATCCCTACATATACTACGCTATTAGCGACCACCCAAAACAACGCCACACCCGCTACTATTAAAGAATCAGAAGAAATCAATGATTTATATTTTACTATACAGATTGGCGTATATGGGAAAAACGTATCCAGCGCTACTTTCAAATACATACAACCCATCATTCGCGGTAGTGTAAACAACAAATTTTACAGATACTCTGCAGGTATTTATAACAACCTATCTCAAACACAAAATGATTTGAATAAAGTCATTCAACTTGGAATAAAAGACGCATTTATATGTGCTTACTGGAACGGGAAAAGAATTTTTTATCCCGAAGCAGAAAAACTCATTCGTGAGAATAAAAATATACGATATGCGAGCCCTCAACCCATTGTATTTCCAAATGAAACCGTTTCACTCAACCCTAAGCCTAATTTTACTGCACAAAATGCTATTATTGAAAATAATCCTAATGTTCCTGACTTTGACCCTAGACTTGTATTTACCACTGACGTTACAAAAAGACCCGAACCAACTCCTGAAAATGGTGTAAAAGCTGATAATTCGGGTATATGCTTCAGAGTGCAAATAGGCGCATTCAAAAATAAAATACCCAAAGCCGTTGCTGATAAATTTTTCAAAATAAAAGATTGGCCCATTGAAGTTCATTATACCAATGGATTGTATATTTATACTATTGGTAACTTCATAAGTGCTAAATATGCCACCAAACTCAGAACAGAATCTATTTCATTAGGTATCACTGATGCGTTTCTCACAGTATATAAAGACAATAAGAAATTATTTGGTTACGAAGCGATGCAATACCTCAATCAATAAATTCGTGAAATCTGTTATCAACATTGCTATTGCTATTCTTCTCTCTGCATTTTCACTTTCAGCCCAGTTTCTTGACTCACTGATATCTTCATTCAAAAAAAAACCAGGCATTGACTTTAGCATTGAAACTCGCAACTCTTTTCTCTTTAATGATACGGTCAAATTTCGTGGGATAAAAGCAGGCGTCAGATTTGGAAAAAAATTCAGAGTAGGTCTATCTTTCAACTGGTTAAAAAGTAATCTATACAATCAAGCCGCTTTTTTTTATAATAGTTCAAAAGATAGCTCAAAAGGATACTTTAAGATGGCATACTTCGCTATCTACGCCAAAATTCTGTATCACAAAACAAAACGTTGGGAGTTTAGCACACCCTTACAAATCGGATATGGCAACTCATGGCTTCAGCAAAAACAAAAGCTATCATTTAAAAATCAGCAATTCAAAAAAGCCATGATAATTTACGAACCAACTGTTTCAGTACAATTCAAACTGCTCAAATGGCTGGGAGTTGCAGGGAATATTGGTTACCGATTTGTATGGCACAAAGATGAAAAAATACTCAGCTATCTCAACGGACCTATTTATGTACTCAATATCAATTTTATGATAGATCAACTCTTCTTTGAGATATGCCCCGGTTGTCAAGTCACTCAAAAATATGGACCGGCCGAATGGTAATTTATTTTTATATATTTCCTTCTTTGTATATGTCATTGTAAATTTTTTCTGCAATAGAAAAATTTCTGTATTGTATTGCCATCTCTCTTATTTTTTTTCTTAATGTCTCTCTGTCTCCACTCAAAAGTTCGTCTATTTTTTGAATAGCTTTCAGGTAAGCGTTTTTACTCAATTCGTCAATGACTGCGCCTATGTTGTGTTGCTGGATAATTTCAGAGTCATCTGATATGTTTTTTGTAATCAATACAGGTAATCCCATTGCCCAGTATTCTCCGTTTTTTATCGGTGAACAGAATTTTTTAGAATGTACGACTTTGACGGGCGTAATAGAAAAATCAGAAGCGTTGAGATAATTTTTTACTTCACTGTGTGGCACAAAAGTTTTAATAATAATGCTTTCCGGAATAGCATATTTTTCAAGATAATTTGCAAGTATTTTATCTTCGACAGATGATAATAAAAGAAGTCGGAATCTATTTCCCCAATGCTGATAGGCTACATGAATGATTTCAAAAAATTCTTCTTTCAAATATATTCCACCAAATTTTCCTATGTAAATACCAACTATTTTATCATCTAAAAAAAGTTTTTTTCTTAGCTTTTCTCGTATCATAGTATTGTGTTGAAATAAATCAAGGTCCACACAAGCGGGCTTTGCGTACCAGTTATTTTTATTTGGATGGTAGTGATATTTTTTTACTGCATAGTCTTTGATCGTGTTTTTTGTAGTTGCTATGAGGTATTTTTCGCTATGTGTCATTTTTTTTTCGAAGAAAAATAAAATTTTGTATGCAAAAGAATTTGTTTTCCATTCGCCACATTCTACCATTGATTCTGCGTGTGGTTCATAGCTGTCGATTATCAATGGCTGATGAATTAATTTGGAAAGAATGTAACCAAATAGTCCTGCGGGTGTGCACCATACATGAATAAAGGATATTTTTTTTATCCACGCAAAAAACAAAAGATATATTAAATAGTATATCCAATAAACAGTTGCTTTGATTCCAAAAGGGATATATTTTAAATGAATAAGTTGGATATTAGAGTGTTCCCATTTTGTTTTTTTCTTTGATTTATTAAGACATACCAAGTAAATACGAGAATCGTCTGGTATGATATCTGATATTATCTTCAAATAAGGCAAAGTGTAAGTTTGTATCAATGCATCATCAAAATCCCAATAAGTGATGACGAGTATATTACTTTTATTTTTTAGCACAATAAATGTTTAATGATAGCAAAAAATCTTCTTTGAAAAATGAACAAAGGCTTTTCTATTAATCCTTTTATCAGGTAGTACACAGATGTTTTTTTATGCTTTTTGGTCAATGCTATGTGCAAAGATATGTATGTATAACAACTAGACCGAAACGAAGGTAGTCTGTCTTTATAATATTCAATAATATCGGCATTATTCAATATATATTGCATAAATTTTTCAATTCTTTGAATCAATTTATCTTTTTCTGTTTGCAGTACGCTTCTATTTTCATGTTGAATAATAAGCGATGTGATGATTGGAAAATGTTTCATCTCATATTTTGCAGAAATGCGTAACCATAGTTCCCAGTCTTCTAAACCTGCAATGATTCTGTCTTCATTAAAAAAGTAATTCATAAAAATGTCTCTTCTGATAAAAACTGCATTGCAACTCAATAGATTTCCATTTATAATAGTATGATTAATACCTTGTTTTATTGTTTCAACTCTTTTCAATGTATTCTTATTATTACCATCCATTGTCTCATAACCCAGGTGAAATATTGGTATATCTTCATTTTTATTTATAATTTTACTGGCGGTTTCCAAATGATGAGAGAAGGCTATATCATCTGAGTCAAAAAAACATAAATACTTACCTTTTGATTGTTTGGCGCCAAAATTTCTTGCATGTCCGCGCTCACTGTTTTGTATTTTGAAGTATTTTATCCTGTCATCTTCAATTGAATTTATTAGCTCTTCTGTATTGTCTGTGCTTCCATCATCTACTACAATGATTTCAAAATGTGAATAGCTTTGATTTAAAAAGGATTCTATTGTGTGTTTAATCAATTTTGCACGATTGTATGTAGGGATAATGACAGATATAATTAGTATATTATTTGACATAAAGGTTTTCTAATTGATGAATCATTCTTTCTATATTAAACTGGTTAACATCTGCTTGAGCATTCAAAATGAGTTGTTTTCTTAACTTAGCATCTGAGAACAATATCAATAAGTTTTCATATATTGCATTTGAATCTTTAAATGGGACCACCATGGCATTTTTTTTGTGTACAATGTATTCAG
>DAHXOV010000104.1 GCA_027364695.1 bacterium | reverse complement strand
ATATATTGTACAAACATCTGAGATGTAACATCTATAACATATTCAGGCGGTGTTTTTTCAAAAGAATGGATGTGCTGTTCCACTACTCTTTTTGCTGCACTATTAGGAATATCATTGACAACATCTACCTGGTGATTAAGAAAAGCTATGATAGCATCTTCTGTATTTTCAAAGTACTGAATAACAACAGTGTCTATATATGGTAATGCAAAACCATCTTTGTCCACTGCATAATAATATGGATTTTTCAGGAGCACTGTTTGTTTATCATTAGAAAGGTATTTTGCTATGTGATAAGGACCTGCTCCAAAATTAAGTTTATCTCCGTAAGTTTCATAGCCTTCTTTTGGGAGAATAGCTGCAATGGGCGTCGCTAACAACTGTAGGAAACTTTGATAATTAGGATATCTGAGCTCTACTATAAAAGTATAATTATCTAATATCTTAAGCCCTTTAATTTCGCTTGTTTCTTTTTTATCTTTTTGTGGGTGTTGCATCGCTTCATTAAAATCGTCGGCTCCTAATACTCTGTCCTGACATATAGTGTAATAGTGATAGTTCTCAGGATTATTATAGCATAATTTCTCAAAAGTGTATTTCACATCAGCTGTTGTAATTTCTCTCCCTTTGCCATTACTAAAACAAGGGTCATCTTGAAATCTAACCCCTTTTCGTAAGTAAAATTTAATACTTTTCCCATCTTTAGATACTTCCCATTTTTCAGCTAATGCAGGGCTGAGATCTAATGTTTTAGCGTTTAATCTAATGAGTGGTTCATACACTTGATTACATATAAAAGCTTCTTCAATGCGCGTTAGTTTGTGAGGAAATAAAGACAGTGGCTTTACTACTTCTGCTATCACAATTCTTCCACCTCCCTTGGGCGAAACTGGTCTGCTATCCTTCTCTTCTTTTTTGCCACAAGAAGAAATAAAAAGTGTAGTAATAATAAAAAAGAAGATAGATAGAAACCGCATATAATTTTAGTGTTTTACAAATTTTTGAGTGTATAATGTTTGACCTTCTTTTTCTATATTGATAAAATAAATACCACTTGAATGGGCACTAAAATCTATATTCACACTTCCTGTTTTATCGTTTTCTTGCAATACAAGACGACCTGATACATCAAAAATTCTTATATTATAATTTTTTTCAGAGCAACTGATGTTTAGATATTCATTTACAGGATTGGGGAAAATGAGCACAGAAGCGTTTTTGTTATTGAATAGAGAAACAGAAGTCAATGGATCTTTGGTGTACCATATAGGGGAACTGACTATTCTTTGTCCATCCGCTTGAACGATTTCAATAAAATAGTATTTCTGTGTATTGTTAACAATACCTATGTCTGAATAACTCAACACATTATTGTTTTTAACTATACTCACCACTGTTGGATACACTCCGCTTCCTGATACTCCTGACCACACCTTAATACTATCTGCGGTTTCGCCATCACCATCATTATGCACAACCGTAATGGTGGGGATAGATGAAGAAATAACAATGTTGCCCATAATTTCTGTTCCATTGATTTTAAAATCAACTCTTGCATTCCAATCATCACTGCCGTAAAAATGCATATTTTTCATTGCCCAATAAAAATTAGCCGTTGTCAATGATGGCGCTAATACTACTAATCTCCCGGCATTATTTCTTCCAAAGGTAGTATAATGATTATCATGATCGTAACCCGCACCTATTTTGTATCCTTTTGACAGCAAAGCTCTGTAATAACTAAAATAGTTGCCCGATGGATAATCAGAATAAGAAGTATCAGTACTAAATGCGGGTCCATTTCTAAATACAGCGCCAACTATGGCAGAGTCATATGTAGCATTATAGGGATTAGAAGTTAAATAGCTAAAATTATTATAGCCAGGATGTGCCAAATAGCAAAAAACATTGGAATTATTTTTGATTTTTTTGAACAAGGCATCATAGTCGGACTTTGCCACATAAATATCATAATTGCCCGCTTCCCATCCTATCAATTGATTTCCAAAGCCATAAATGATTACATGCCCATCAGATGAATTGGTAGTAACACCCCATTCCATACCCCACAAACATAAAAACACTCCTTCTTGATTAGCATTCACTGCTTCGGTATATCCTAAATAATGATCGGAAATATTCATTCCGGCGGCAGCATGATTATGTTCTGATATGCCAAGAAAATCAAAGTTCTGCGATGCTTTGGCATAAGCATAACTACAGGTAGGATTGTTACATCCAGTGGTAGCTGCATCTTTGTTGCCATCTGAGTAGGCGGTTTGTGCATGAAGATTACCAAAGTAATAATTCAATGTCTGCCCATTACTATAGTAATAAGCAAACACCATTGTAATATAAATCCATTTTAAATTCATATAAGTGTTTTATAAAATGCAAATATACAAAATAAATGACACTTCCATTCAACAAATTAGACAAATCAACAAATTAGACAAAATTTAAATAATGTACTATGAATAAATTTCTATTTTTGCCCAAAAATTTGAATTATGTTCTCTACCATCCTTAAAATCCACAGTATTAGCGTAATTATTTTCTTTCTTATTTATTTCATTAAGACATTATTGCTATTATCTAATGCGAATGATAAATTGGAAAAGTTTAAGTCTTATACCAAAATCCTGGAAATGATTGTTAGTGTTTCGTTTTTACTTACAGGTATCTACCTAATTACTCAAATACCTGAAATAAAAGCTATGCTGATTATTAAATTAATCTTGGTGTTTGCCTCTATACCACTGGCTGTAATCGCTTACAAAAAGAGACATAAAATTTTGGCATTAGTTTCATTTATGTTGATTGTAACTGCATACGGACTTGCAGAAATGAGTAGAACTCAAAAAGTCTCAGAAGAAGTGGCAGATGGCAAAACATTATATGAAACATCTTGTGCAATGTGTCACGGAGCAGATGGAAAGTTAGGAATAGCCGGTGCATCTGATTTATCTATAACCCAACTGCAGCAGGGAGAAGTAGTGAACATCATCTTAAATGGCAAAGGGGGTATGCAAAAAGTCCAAATGACAGAGATACAAGCCAATGCAGTGGCAGAATATGTTTTGAAAAACATCAAAAAGTAATTTATTTTATTCAATGATAGAAGAAAGAACTTACCATTCCCGCCAAGTATTACGAGGCATATTAGTAGGCGTTGAAATAAAAGGACAAAAAATACCATTACAAGAACACTTAGAAGAATTGAAATTTCTGGCCTCCACTTACAAGGTAGAAATCATAAAAATTTATACCCAAAAATTAGAAAAGCCCGATGCAGCTACCTTGATTGGCAAAGGGAAAGCAGAAGAAATAAATTCGTTCATAGAACAGACCTCCGTAGATATACTTATATTTGATGATGACTTGTCCCCCACTCAACAAAAGAATTTAGAAAAGTTTTTTCAAAAGAGAGTGATGGATAGAACAATGTTGATATTAGAGATATTTGTTCAAAGAGCACAAACATCTTATGCCAAAACACAAGTACAACTAGCACAATATGAGTATCTCTTACCTCGCCTTACAGGGATGTGGACACACCTTGAAAGACAAAGAGGAGGTACAGGAACAAGGGGTGGTGCTGGAGAAAAAGAAATAGAAACCGACCGAAGAATAATAAAAAATAAAATTACACAACTCAAAAAACAGTTGAAGGAGATTGATAAGCAAATGTTGGCGCAAAGAAAAAATAGAAGTCAGTTGGTACGAGTCGCTTTGGTAGGTTATACCAATGTAGGCAAATCTACCCTGATGAATTTATTAAGCAAAAGTAAGGTGTTTGTAGAAAACAAACTTTTTGCCACATTAGATACCACAACAAGAAAAGTGATATTGGGTACCACTCCTTTTTTATTGAGCGATACAGTAGGTTTTATTAGAAAATTACCTCATCCTCTTATTGAAAGTTTTAAATCTACATTGGACGAAGCAAGAGAGGCAGATATTTTAATCCATGTAGTAGATCTTTCTAAGCATAATTTTGAAGAGCATATCAAAGTAGTGAGCCAAACATTGCAGGAGATTGGAGCAGCAGATAAGCCAATTATCTTGGTATTTAATAAAATTGACTTGTATCAACATCAATATGAGCAATTTGTGAAAACAAACTCTTTGATAGCAGATGAGCAAATGTGTTCAGTAGAAGAATTAAAAAATACTTGGATGCAGTATTCTCACCACCCGGCAGTATTTATAAGCGCTGAAAAGAAAATAAATATAGATGAATTAAGAATGATACTAAAACAAAAAGTAGAAGCCTTTTATTGTCAAAGATATCCTTATGTTTCCTCCTTTTTACAACTCAATTAAATTCATTGAATGAGGTTTTTGAAAAAGAATAAATTAGTCAGTGTTATTTTTTTAGCCCTTATATTAGGAATCATCACAGGGTATTGGATAAATATCTATTATACTAAAATAGAAAATTCTGTTTTAAAAGATATTGCTGATAAATCTATAAGAGATAGTATTCACAAGGATTTCAGGGAGATAAAAGAAAATGTGGCAGCACAATTTTCATTGCTCAGCGATATTTTTTTAAGGTTAATTAAAATGATTATCGCCCCTTTAGTGATTTCCATTTTAATAAGTGGCATCGGAAAGATGGAAAATGTAGCTACCTTAGGCAGGATAGGCATTAAAACCCTGGTTTATTTCTATGTGATGACTTTCATTGCTTTGTTACTGGGATTAATCAGTGTAAATTTTTTTCAGCCAGGCACAAAAATGCAAATAGAACTTGCTCAAAGCAGTGCAATACCTATAAGTAACAAAGGATTTGACGCCCACGAATTTATTACTCACGTTATTCCTGACAGCATATTTAATGCCCTTGCAAAAAATGAAATTTTACCCATCGTGATATTTGCAGTCATATTCGGTATTGCAGCAGGTAGCATAAACAAGGGCAAAATTATTTTTGAATTTTCAGAATCGCTGTCAGAAGTGATGTTTAAAGTTACCAATTATGTTATGTATGTTGCTCCTTTAGGGGTTTTCGGGTCCATTACTGCCGTCGTCATTAAACAAGGCATAGATGTTTTATTAGGATATATTTATTTAATAGCAGTATTCTACGCAACACTTTTGTTTTTTGCCTGTGTCATTCTTGGAATAGTCTGTTGGATATACAAAATTAATTTCAAAGCATTATTAAAAGTACTTTATGAACCCATCCTTTTAGCATTTAGTACCGCTAGCTCAGAAGCAGCGATGCCATCTACCATTGATGCCTTAAAGAAATTTGGTATCCGTGAAAAAATTGTTGGCTTTGTTTTACCATTAGGCTACTCTTTTAATTTAGACGGGTCTATTACTTATATGACCTTTGCAACCGTTTTCATTGCACAGGTCTATCACATCCACATGAGCATAGCAGACCAAATTAATATGATGTTGATATTATTGCTTTCTAGTAAAGGAATAGCCGGCGTTCCAAGAGCATCTTTAGTAATTATTGCAGGGATGCTTTCCTATTTTCACATACCTACTGAGGGTTTACTTTTATTGTTAGCCATAGATCAGGTATTAGACATGGGAAGGAGCGCTACTAATGTACTAGGCAATGCTGTGGCTTCAGCAATCATTGATAAATCAGAAAAATAAGAATAGTTTTTTGATTAAAATGTAACCGGAAAACGGCTCTTTCGTATAAATAGCAAGAATTTATCTAAAAAAACAATAATTTTATCTAAAAAACTTTTGGCGAATGGAAAAATATCTGTATATTTGTGATAATAAATTTATGAAAGGTATGAACTTCATAGCAATTTTAATCATAGGCTTGAGCACTTATGCGCAATCGTATGAGCTATTGAAAAATGGTGACACCATCAATAAAATTGATGCAGAAGGGAAAAAGCAAGGGAAGTGGATTATTTTTGGCAAACACAAACCAGGTACTTGTTACCAGACAGAACAAAAAGTAGAAGAAGGGAAATATGCCGATAATAAGAAAAATGGCTTGTGGATTGAATATTATTGCAACGGTAACCTAAAAGGGAAAATACAATACGCCAATGGCAGACCTGATGGCTATTGCATCATTTATCACGAAAATGGCAAGATTCAAGAAGAAGGACAATGGAGTTCTAAACTCAACAGATGGGTAGGGAAATACAGATTGTATTATGACAACGGACAAGCGCAACATGAATTTAATTTTAATCAAAATGGGAAAAGAGAAGGACCTGCAAAGTATTATTATGAAGGTGGACAATTAGCTATAGAAGGAAATTTCCAAAATGGTCAAGAAACCGGTGTATTTAAAGAATTCTATGAAAATGGAGACATAAAGGCAGAAAAATCTTTTAATGCAGGACAAGTAGACCTCACCAGTATCAAAGAGTATCAGCCCCAAAAACCAATAGAACCAACAAAAGACGAAATCAAAAAAGCCCCAGCTATTTTAGCCAGTAAAGATGAAAAGCCCAATGAAGCACAACAAACAAAAGGTCCTTTAATTCTAAATGGCTTTTATACATTGTATAACAAAAACAAACAAGTATCCAAAGTAGGCGAATTCAAAGACAATCGCTTAATGAATGGCAAATGGTATATTTATGATGAAGATGGAATTTTAATGAGAATAGCAGTATACAAAGATGGTTTTTACGCAGGAGATACGCAATCTGACAATTAAAATACAGGACGATTCACAAAATATTGATAGTTTTTGTACTGCTCCAGTGGGGGCTTTTCCTTGAATATCCCATAAATAGCACTTCCACTTCCTGACATACTGGAATAAATCGCCCCATTGGCATACATAAGGTATTTAAGTTTTTCTACCAGCGGATATTTTTGAAAAATGTATTTTTCAAAATCGTTGGTCAAATGAGTTTTCCATTGATGAAGAGGCAATTGAATAATGTCTGTTAATTTTTCTTTTCTTTGAGAAAACGTCACTTTTCCATAAACGTCTTTAGTGGATATGGATACACCAGGGAATACTACTAAAATATAATGGTCCGACAGATCTGCCTGAACAGGATGCAACACATCTCCTCTCTCTGATGCTATACAGGGTATATT